>JAENXP010000302.1 GCA_016649475.1 Burkholderiales bacterium
GCTGCAGGCCTGCCGGTGGCGCCCTCCATGTGCGCGAGTACATCGGCCTTGGTCACGCGGCCGTCGCGGCCGCTGCCTGCGATCGATTTCGGATCGAGCTTGTGGTCTTCGACCATCTTGCGCGCGGCGGGCATCAGGTTGCCCTGGTCGGAAAGCTGCTGCGCCGCCTGCGCCACCGGTGGCGCAGGCCGCTCGGCCGCCTTGGCCACGGTCGCGGCGGAATCCGCGGCGGTGTCGATCACGGCGATGACCTCGCCCGAAACGACGGTGCCTCCGTCAGCCTTTACGATCTGCGTGATGACACCGCCCGCGGGCGCCGGAAGCTCCAGCACGACCTTGTCGGTCTCGACGTCGATCAGGTTTTCGTCGCGGGCGACGGCGTCGCCCACCTTCTTGTGCCAACTCAGCAGCGTCGCCTCTGCCACCGACTCGGACAGCTGCGGTACTTTCACTTCGACTAACATGACGGCTCCGTTCAGTTTTTTCGCCGCCCTCGGGTATCCCTACGGCGGCGTACCGAAAAAAACAAGTGCGCGTTTCGCGCCCGGTTGATGCCCTTCCTGCCTGGCGCGCACTTGCGCGCCCGGTTTCAACATACTACATAAAGCGGCTTGCCGCAGGCCCCTGCGCGGCTACTTCGACGAGGCCTTGAATTTTCCGAACGCCGCCGCAACCAGCGCCTTCTGCTGTTCCTGGTGCTTGGCGAAATAGCCCACGGCGGGCGCCGCCGAAGACGGCCGTCCGGCGTACAGCAGTTTCTGGTCATCGCGCATGTTTTCTACGAAATAGTGCCGCGTCTGGTACCACGCGCCCTGGTTTTGCGGCTCTTCCTGGCACCACACTACCTGCGTCGCGTTCGGGTAGCGTTTCATTTCCGCCGCGAACGATTTGTGCGGGAAAGGATAGAGCTGCGCTACGCGGATGATCGCAGTGCCCTTGAGATCGCGCTCGCGCCGCGCCGCCACCAGATCAAAATAGACTTTGCCGCTGCAGCAGATGATGCGCTTCACCGATTCCGGGTCGACGTGCTCGACCTCGCCAAGGACCGGGTGGAACTGCCCGGTGGCAAATTCGGACAGCGGTGACATCGCCTCCTTGTTCCGCAGCAGGGACTTGGGAGTCATGATGATCAGCGGCTTGCGGAACAGCCGTATCATCTGCCGGCGCAGCAGGTGGAACATCTGCGCCGAGTTCGAAGGCACCACCACCTGCATATTGTGCTCGGCGCAAAGCTGCAGGTAGCGCTCCAGTCGCGCCGAGGAATGCTCCGGCCCCTGACCTTCGTAGCCGTGCGGCAGCATCATCACCAGGCCGGACACGCGGTTCCATTTGGCCTCGCCCGAGGAGATGAACTGATCGATCACCACCTGTGCGCCGTTGGCGAAATCGCCGAACTGCGCTTCCCAGATGACCAGTTCGTTGGGTTCGGCGGTGGAATAGCCGTACTCAAAACCGAGCACCGCCTCCTCCGACAGCACCGAGTCGATCACCGTGAACGGCGCCTGCTTGTCGGTGATGTGCTGCAGCGGCACGTAGGTGCCCGAGTTCCACTTTTCCCGGTTCTGGTCGTGAAACACGGCATGGCGGTGGACGAAAGTGCCGCGGCCGGAATCCTGGCCGGACAGGCGGACCGCATAACCGCTCGCCACCAGGCTGGCGTAGGCAAGGTGCTCGGCCATGCCCCAATCGACCGGCAAGCGGCCCTCGCCCATGGCTTTGCGGTCGGCGACCACTTTCTCCACCAGAGGATGCGCCTTGAAATCGGCCGGAATCGTGGTGATGCGCTGCGCCATGCGCTGCAGTTCGGCCAGCGGTACCGCGGTGTCGGCGGCATCGGTCCATTTACGGTCCAGATATGGCACCCAGTCGACTGCGTACTTGCTCTTGAAATTGGAGATCACCGGATCGGCGGTGTGCTGTCCCGCGTCCAGGGCGGTGCGCATGCTCTTGATCAGTTCCTCCGCCTCCGCTTCCGTGACCACGCCCTGCGCCGTCAGTTTGTCGGCGTAGAGCTTGCGCGTGCCCGCATGCGCGGCGATACGCTTGTACATCAGGGGCTGGGTTACCGATGGCGTGTCCTGCTCGTTGTGGCCGAGTTTGCGAAAGCACACGATGTCGACCACCACGTCGCGATGGAACTCCATGCGATAGTCGAGCGCGATCTGGGTCACCAGTACCACTGCCTCGGGATCGTCGCCGTTGACGTGAAAAATAGGCGCCTCCACCATCTTGGCCACGTCGGTGCAATACAGCGTCGAGCGCGAATCGCGCGGGTCGGAGGTGGTGAATCCGATCTGATTGTTGATCACGACGTGCACCGTGCCGCCGGTGCCGTAACCGCGCGTATTCGCCAGATTGAGGGTTTCCATCACCACGCCCTGGCCGGCGAAGGCGGCGTCGCCGTGCAGCAGGATGGACATGACCTGCATTCCGTCCATGTCGCCGCGCCGGCGCTGGCGCGCGCGCACCGAGCCTTCCACCACCGGATTGGCAATTTCCAGGTGCGACGGATTAAACGCAAGCGACAGGTGCACCGGCCCGCCGGGCGTGGATACGTCGGAGGAGAAGCCCTTGTGGTATTTGACATCGCCCGAGTGCAGGTCGTCCACATGTATGCCCTCGAACTCGGCGAACAGATCCTTGGGCATCTTGCCCAGCACGTTGACCAGGACATTGAGGCGACCGCGGTGCGCCATGCCGATCACGATTTCCTCCACGCCCTGGCTGCCGCAGCGCTGGACCAGTTCGTCCACGCAGGGAATGACGCTTTCCCCGCCTTCGAGCGAAAAGCGCTTTTGCCCGACATAGCGGGTATGCAGGTACTTCTCCAGGGTCTCGGCCGCGGTGACCCGGTCGAGGATATGCTTCTTGGTCTCGGCCGAGTACGTCGGTACCGAACGGATCGACTCCAGGCGCTGCTGCACCCAGCGCTTTTGCGCCGGGTCGCTGATATGCATGTACTCGACCCCGACCGAGCCGCAGTAAGTCTCGCGCAAGCCCTTCATGATCTCACGCAAAGTCATGCGCTCCTGGCCGAAATACAGGCTGGCGGCATCGAACTGCATGTCCATGTCGGTTTCGGCCAGATCGTAGAATGCCGGCTCCAGCTCCGGAATCTGCGGGCGCTCCTGGCGCTTGAGCGGGTCGAGCTGGGCCCAGCGCGAACCGAGGAAGCGGTAGGCGGCGATCAGTTGCTGCACATAGACCTGCTTGCGCGCGATGGTCAGATCGGACTGCGTCGCCGCCGGGCGCAGCGTACCCTGCTTGGCGCGCTTGGCAAACGCATCGATGATGGGTGCGTGCGCCACGTCTCGGTCCTCGGCACCCTTGCCCGGCCCGGCCACGAGCTGCATCTGATCGAAGTACGCCCGCCACTGTTCCGGCACCGAACCCGGATTGTCGAGGTAGGACTCGTACAGATCCTCGATATAGGGCGCGTTGCCGCCGAACAGGTGGGAATTGCTCTGAAAATGTTTCAGCATGAGGGCGGCTCGCGTCGAAATTGGCAGAAATCAGAGACCACAAAAGAAGCGAAGGCCAGGAGGGAAAACCGGCTGATCCGGCCTTCCCCCGTGCCCTTCGCGGCGGGGGCTTATCTTCCCAGCCTTATCAGCGTTTGTCGACAGGTTTGACGTCGCGTATCGTGGGGCCGTTATACAGCTGGCGCGGCCGGCCGATCTTGTACTCCGGATCGGTGATCATTTCCTGCCATTGCGCGATCCAGCCTACGGTGCGCGCAAGCGAGAATATGCCGGTGAACATCGAAACCGGAATGCCGAGCGCCTTTTGCACGATGCCAGAGTAGTAATCGACGTTCGGGTAGAGTTTGCGCTGGACGAAATAGTCGTCTTCGAGCGCCACTTTCTCCAGCGACATGGCCAGTTTGAACAAGGGGTCGTTTTCCAGGCCCAGTTCGTTCAGCACTTCGTAGCAGGTTTCGCGCATGAGTTTGGCACGCGGGTCGTAGTTCTTGTACACGCGGTGTCCGAAGCCCATGAGGCGCACGCCGGAGCCCGGATCCTTCGCCTTGGCGACGAATTCGCCGAGCTTGGCTTCTCCGCCCTGCGCCTGTAGTTGCTGCAGCATGTTCAGGCAGGCTTCGTTGGCCCCGCCGTGCGCCGGCCCCCACAGGCAGGCGACCCCGGCCGCGATGGCTGCAAACGGATTGGTTCCCGACGAGCCGCACAAGCGCACCGTAGAGGTCGATGCGTTCTGCTCGTGGTCGGCGTGCAGGATGAAAATGCGGTCCAGCGCACGCACCACGACGTCATTGGGCTTGTACTCTTCGCACGGCGTGCCGAACATCATGCGCAGGAAATTGGCGGTGTAGGACAGGTCGTTGCGCGGATAGATATAC
>JAENXP010000113.1 GCA_016649475.1 Burkholderiales bacterium
CTGATGGCGTTCCTGGCGTTGACGCTGCTCCCGGCATACGCCGCCGGCCCTTCCGCCGCGGGCGCGCCGCTGCGAAGCCAGCGCCTGGAGAGCATGCAAGTCGAGGTCTGGCCCGAGTTCGACCGCCCCGCGGCGCTGGTGATACTCCGGGGTGCGCTCGCAGCAGATACCAAATTGCCGGCGGATGTGACGCTGCGCATTGCCGCCTCCACCGGCGGTCCGTCGGCGATGGCGTACTCGGCGGCGCCGGGCGGCAACCTGCTGAACCTGGAGCACGAGCGCATAGACGCAAAGGATTTCATCACGCTGCGCTTCAAGGTTCCGGAGCGTTACTTCCATGTCGAGTTCTACGACCCGCTCGCAACCGGCGCACCCGAGCGCAGCTACACCTATGTCTGGCCGGGCGACCTCGGCGTGAACCGCTTGAGCGTGGTAGTGCAGGAGCCGGCCGCAGCCAGCGATTTTTCGGTGCAGCCGAATCTGGGTGCCACCGCGACGGGCCCTGACGGCCTGGTTTACCACTCCGCAGAGCTCGGCGCCCACGAAGCAGGAAAGCCGCTGCCGATCAAAGTAAGCTACAAGAAGACGGACGCGCGCACGACCTCGGAGATACTGCAGCCGAAAACCCCCAACCCGACCCCTACACCTGATACTCCTGCGGTGACGCCTGCGCCTAGCGCAGACGCCAGCGACGAAGTGACCAAGGGAGTCCTGGTTTTCATCCTCGCGGTATCGCTGCTGGTCGGCATCGGTACGGCTGTCCTATGGTGGCGGGGCGCGCAAGTACCACCGCGACCCGTGTTAGCGGCGCCGGCGCGTGCACCCAGTGCGGCACCCCGCGGGAAGCAGACGACCGCTTTTGTTCGAAGTGCGGCGCGCGCCTGAAATAGGCGGGGTTCAGGCGTAGCAGCAGGCCTCAGTCCGTAGCCAGCATCAGCAGCGCCGCGACGGCGCCGATGGCCGCGGGAATTCCGAAGCGCTCCAACCCGGACACTGCGTCGCCCGCGATCACTTCGACCGGCACCGGAGTCAGTTCCAGCACCTTGTTGGTGACCGAATTCTCGACCAGCCGGGTGAGCGAGTTCTTGCGCGCCGTGCTCATGACAATCCGGTCGCAGCGCAGGCGCCGCGCCGCATTCGCGATGGTTTTTGCCTGAGGCCCGAGCTCGGCGTGCGTCGAGTAGGGAATGCCGAAGCCGTCCAGCATCTGCTTGATCGGACCCAGCGCCTTTTCGGCCTGTTCGCGGTGATAATCGTGCAGGCTCTTCCTGCTGATGAAGCGGGCAATTTCCCTGGAGAACGGCGCCTGCACGTTCAGCAGGTGAATCTCCATCGCCGTATTGTTCATGAATTCCTTGATGACTTGCTGCACCGCGAAGCGGCAATTGCGGGAGCCGTCTACCGGGATGAGTATCTTCAGCATGGTGTTCCCTTCTGCGGATTGTTGCGACGACGATTCGATATTTGCATCCTGCTGCACGGAAGCGGCGACGGGCGCCCCAGCCTCGCCAGCGCGCGCGGATGCCATCGCGCTGGCCTTGCGTTTGCGGAAATAAACCTTGAGCAGCTCCATCGCGATCGGCGAGGCGAAGAAAAACGGCAGCATGAACAGCCAGTCGCCCGGGGTGAGTGGAACGGTGTCGAAGAACGGCCTGAGGAAAGGCAGGTACACCACCATCAGGACCAGCACGAACGACACCCCGACGGCCCACACCATCCAGCGGTTGGAAAACACGCCGATGGAGAAAACGCTGTGGTACTCGGAACGCGCGGTAAACGCCCGGATCAGTTCCGAACTGCATAGGGTGACGAAGGCGATGGTCTGGGCCGCCACCAACTGTTCATGATAGCGCTGCAGGGCCAGATAGAAGACTGCAAGAATGGCAATCGCATCGACCACACCGACGACACCGATGCCGATCGCCATGTCCCTGTTGATCACCGGCTCCTGCGGGGATCTCGGCGCTTGCTTCATGATGTCGGGATCGCCCTTCTCCAGTCCCAGTGCGAGCGCGGGCGCGCCGTCGCTGACCAGGTTCAACCAAAGCAACTGGACCGGCCTCAAGGGAATCGGCAGGCCCAGCAGCATGGATGCGAAAATAATGAGGATTTCACCGACGTTGCAGGCGAGCAGAAAGTAGACGAACTTGCGGATATTGGAATAAATGATCCGCCCCTGCTCGATGGCAGCGACGATGCTGGCGAAATTGTCGTCGGTGAGCACCATGTCTGCCGTCTGCTTGGCGACGTCCGTTCCGGTGATGCCCATGGCGACGCCGATGTTCGCCCGCTTCAGCGCCGGCGCATCGTTGACGCCGTCGCCGGTCATTGCCACGACATGGCCGCGCGCCTTCAGGGCTTCGACTATCCTGGTCTTGTGCTGCGGCGAAACCCGGCAGCACACATCGAGCCGGTCTGCCTTGGCAGCCAGTTCCTCGTCGCTGAGCTTTTCTATTTCCGCACCGGTCAACACCAGTCCGCCCGGAGTCAGCAAGCCGATGTCGCGAGCGATGGCCGCGGCGGTGTCCTTGTAGTCGCCGGTCACCATGATGCTCTTCAAGCCGGCGCCGCGTGCCACCTTCAACGCGTCGACGACCTCGGGCCGCGGCGGGTCGATCATGCCGAGCAGGCCGACGAATACGAGGTCCGTTTCCACGGTCTCCGGGCTCAGGCTCGCCGGGACTTCCGCCAGCGGGCGATAGGCCACCGCCAGCACCCGCAGCGCGTTCCCCGCCATATCGCGGTTTTGCCCGAGTATCGACTCGCGCATCTGCGCGCTCATGCCCACCGCCTGACCGCCCTCCAGCACTTGGCCGCACAAGTCGAGGATGACATCGGGAGCGCCCTTGACGAACGCAACGAACGGCGCTGCCCCGGGTGCCGAGGCCGGCCCTGCGGCGGGCGCCTCAGGCACGCTGTGTATCGTGGTCATCCGCTTTCTGTCGGAGTCGAAGGGAATCTCCTGCACGCGGGGCAGCGTCTTTTCCAGCTCGCTGCGCCGGTAGCCGCTTTTCGCGGCAGCCACGACCAGGGCGCCTTCGGTGGGATCACCGATGATCCGCCACGCGCGCTTGCCCGATTCATCGCTTGTTTCTTCCAGCTTCGCATCGTTGCAAACCAATGCGCCCTGAAGCAGGAGCGCCGCGTCCGCGTCCGTGCGCGGATCGAAGGCCTCCTTGCCGGAGTAGAACTGCCCGTTCGGGACATAGCCCTCTCCACTGATGCGCAGGCGCTTGCCGCCGGTCCAGGCTTGAACCACGGTCATCTCGTTCTGGGTCAGGGTGCCGGTTTTGTCCGAACACACAACGGTGGCGCAGCCCAGCGTTTCCACCGCGGGGAGTTTGCGGATCAGGGCGTGGTGCTTGATCATGCGCTGCATACCCAGGGCGAGGCAGATGGTCACGATGGCCGGCAGGCCTTCGGGGACGGCAGCGATGGCGAGGCTCACCGCGATCATGAACAGATTGACGATGTCCTTCTTCTCGGCCTCCAGATAATCGAGGAAACCGCCGTTCAGCGCGTCCACGAGGTGCGTGTCGCGGAACAGGCCGTAGATGAACACCAGTGCGCATATAACCAGGCAAGCGGTTCCGAGAACCTTCCCCAGGTGCTCGAGCTTTTTCTGCAGCGGCGTATCCTCGGTCTCGAACGACTGGATCATTTCGGCGATGAGGCCGATTTGCGTGTTCATTCCCGTGCCGGTGACCAGCCCCTTGCCGCGCCCGTAGGTGATCACGGTGCCCATGAAGGAGGTGTTCCTGCGGTCACCCAGGGGAATTTCCCGGTCCAGTACTACTTGGGCGTTCTTCTCGACCGGCACCGATTCGCCTGTCAGCGAGGCCTCTTCGATCTTGAGGTTCACGCTTTCGACCAGACGCAGGTCCGCGGGGACATAGTTTCCCGCCTCCAAGAGGACGATGTCGCCACAGACGATCTCACCGCCCGGAACCGCCAGCTGATGGCCGTCGCGTATGACCTGGGCATTGGGAGCGGACATTTTTTTCAGCGCGGCGAGGGCCTGTTCCGCCTTCGATTCCTGGATCACGCCGACCACGGCGTTGAGCGCGACGATGAACATGATCGCTATGGAATCGACGTACTCACCCAGCGCCAGCGAGGTCAGCGCAGCGATGATCAGTATGATCACGAGATAATTGTTGAACTGATCCCAGAGTAGCGCCAGGAATCCCGGCCGCGGACGTTCCGTCAGCTCGTTGGCGCCGAACTTCAGCAGCCGCGCCTGCGCCTCCTGCCGTGAAAGACCCAGCTCGATGTCTGTCTGAAGACTGGCTACGAGTTCCTCGATCGGCTTGCCGTGGGCTTGCTGGTCTTGCATACCTGCCTCCCTTGCGAATCCGGCGTTGACCGGCGGACACTCTCCGCCCAAGATCTCATGCCTTCGATTCAGTATGGACGCGGACGCCGCGCAAGAATATGTGAAGTTTTCGATGGTTTGCATTACGAAATCGATATCCAGCGCAGGCGCCGTAATGGCTGGAATTACGCTTCGTAATGGATCCCCGCCGCAATGCAGCCTTGATCGCCGGCAACCGATCTGCTATACATGAATTGAGTGTTCCGGCGCGAGCCGGACACCCCCCTCCAAAGGGGAGTAGCTTCGGCAGCCGCCAGGCTGCTACGGCGCGATCGTCAATACGGGCTGCGGCCCCGGTCGGGTCGGCATTGCGTGCAGCAATGCGAGCGAGACCTTTGCCAGCTCGGCGAAGGACCATTGCGGACAGCGGTCTTCGCCAGCGAGGTGAAGGCCGCTGTGCATTTGGGCATGGCGGCAATGGCACATTCTTTTGGAGCAATCGCCATGCCGCAATCGAATATCCACCGTTACCTCAGGCACGGGACACTCCCGCAGCTATGCATGTTTGAAGCCAGCGCCAGATTGGGCAGCTTTACTCGCGCCGCGCAAGAACTGCACCTGGCGCAGCCGACCGCGTCCGTGCAGATCAGGAAACTCAGCGAAACCGTCGGCCTGCCGCTGTTCGAGCAGGTCGGCAAGCGCATCTATCTGACCGAAGCCGGGCGCAGGCTGCGCGCAAGTTGCACCGAACTGTTTCGCACGCTGACCGATCTGGAGGACACCCTGGCCGGCATGCGTGGCCTCGCCTGCGGGCGCCTGCAGCTCGCCGTCAGCACTGCCGCCAAATATTTCGCACCGCGCATGCTCACCGAATTCATCCGCCGTCATCCCGGCATGGAAGTGACATTGCAGATCCACAACCATCAGGCGCTGACCGAACGCCTGGCCGCCAACGAGGACGATCTTTACATTTTCGCCGATCCGCCCGTAGGGGAGGCGTACGTTGCCCAAACGATCCTGCCCAATCCGTTGGTGGTATTTGCGCGTGCCGACCATCCCCTCGCAAAGGAAAAAAACATCGCGTTCGCACGCCTCGCGCAGGAGCCGTTCCTGATGCGCGAGCCCGGATCGGGCACGCGCCTGGCGGCAGAAGCGGCTTTCACCCGGCACCGGCTGAAACCGTTGGTAAGCATGGAACTGGGTTCCAACGAGGCGATCACCCAGGCGATCCTTGCCGGTTTCGGTGTGTCGATACTGTCGCGCTACACCCTGGGCCTGGACACCGCGCAAGCGCAACTGACTTGCCTGGAGGTGGAAGGCTTCCCGCTGGAGCGCCACTGGCAATTCGTTTATCCGACAGGAAAGCAACTGTCGCAGCCTGCGCAGGGATTCATGGATTTGGTGCGCGTCGAAGCCAGACAACTACTTCTGCAGCATCTGGCCCAGGGTCCGCAGCCCGCTCCGCTCAAGCGCAAGGGCCCCGAACTCGTCAGCTCCCGCCTCAGATCGGCAGCCTAGCCGCGGCATCGAGCCCTCTTCCGCGCCGTTACGGACCGGCCGGCTCGCGTGATGAAGAATTCGCCGAAACGCTCTATAATCCGCCCCACGAGCGGGAGTAGCTCAGTTGGTAGAGCGCCGGCTTCCCAAGCCTGAGGTCGCGAGTTCGAGACTCGTCTCCCGCTCCATCCCGATTTCGCGCCCGATATCGCCCGGTATCGCGCCACTTGCGCAATTCGCGTGCCTGCCCAACAATGTTCCCCCGATGTCACGCTGACCCCTCAAGCGAGCTTCCCTCCGCGCATGTCCGAAACCTTTGACGGAAAACTGGTCGTCGCCATATCCTCGCGCGCGCTGTTCGACCTGGAGCAAAGCAACCGCGTGTTCGAGGAGCAGGGCGTCGCGGCGTATCACGCCTATCAGCGCGAACACGAAGACGAAATCCTCCGGCCCGGCATCGCTTTCGGCCTGGTGAACAAGCTGTTGGCGCTCAACCGGCGCGACCCTCCGCGGGTGGAAGTGATCCTGCTGTCGCGCAATACCGCCGACACCGGCCTGCGGATCATGAATTCGATCGAGCATTACCGGCTGAACATTTCGCGCGCCGCCTTCACCGGCGGCGAGAGCACCTACCCCTACGTGCCGGCCTTCGACGCGCATCTGTTCCTGTCGGCCAACCCGGAGGACGTGCGCCAGGCGCTCGCAGCGGGGCATGCAGCGGCCACCATCCTGCCGTCCAACGTCGGGCAGAACCCGGCACCCGAGGGGGAACTGCGCATCGCCTTCGACGGCGATGCGGTGCTGTTCTCCGACGAAGCCGAGCAGGTATACAAGCGCGACGGCCTCGAAGCTTTCGACCGCAGCGAAACCCGGGCCGCAAGGGAGCCGCTCTCGGGCGGGCCGTTCAAGAATTTCCTCGCCGCGCTGCACCGCATCCAGTCCGAATACCCGCCGGAAAGCTCGCCCATACGCACCGCGCTGGTGACGGCACGCGGCGCGCCCGCGCACGAACGCGTGATCCGCACCCTGCGCGCGTGGAATATCCGCATCGACGAGGCGCTGTTTCTCGGCGGACTCGACAAGGGACGTTTTCTGAAAGCGTTCGGCGCGGACATCTTTTTCGACGACCAGCAGGGCCATTGCGAATCGGCTGCCATGCACGTGACTACCGGGCATGTAC
>JAENXP010000640.1 GCA_016649475.1 Burkholderiales bacterium
CGATTGCGCACGGATGGGTTCATCATCCGTGCGCAATCGACGATCCGCGCGGACGGTTTCTCGTCCGCGCAATAAGCGCACTTTGCAGCACCGGGGCACCCAGTATAGTGAAAAGTGAAGGGGGGCGCGCGCTCAGGCGCGGCCGGCTTCTGCGCTCGCCGTACCCTTGGCCGCGACAAATCCGCGGATGCGCGCGAGGTTATGCGCCAGGGTGCGTTCGATATGCGCGACCTGATCGGGGTCCAGGTGCCGGTACTTGCCCAGAACATCGAGATACTCGTCGATAGGACGCGCGTTCTCGACCGGGTGCGTGAACTGCAGGCCGTCCTCAGGATTGAACTCCCACAGCAGCACGAAATTGGTTTCGACCGCCTTTCGCGCCACCTCGATGTTCTGGTCGGACGGATAACGCCAGCCGGTGGTGCAGGGCGAATAGATGTGCAGATAGGCGAAGCCGGTCTTCGCTGCTTGAATGGCGCGATCGAGTTTGTCGTACAGGTCTTCCATGAACGCGGTGGAAGCGGTCGCCACATAGGCGCAGTTGTGCATCACCATCAACAGCGGCAGGTTCTTCGCGTCCTGGGTCTTGCCATGGGCGCGCTCGCCCACCGGCGTGGTCGAAGTCCAGGCGCCGTAAGGCGTGCAGCCCGAGCGCTGCATGCCGGTATTCATATAGCCTTCGTTGTCGACGCAGATGTACAGCATTTCCTCGCCGCGCTCCGCCGCGCCCGAAAGCGACTGAAAGCCCACGTCGGCGGTGCCTCCGTCGCCGGCCAGCGCCACCGCGAGCACGTCGCGGCCGCTGCGCTTGTATTGGCGGCGCACACCGGCGAGCATCGACGCGGTGTTGGTCAGCAGCGGATGGAACACCGGCACCTTGGTGCCGGTGAGCCCGTTGTAGCCGACCGAGCCCATGCCCGGGATGCAGCCCGGCGGGGTCGCGACCACCACATCCGGACCGATGCGGCGCAACGTGTGGCGCATGATCAGTTCGGTGTTGCAGCCCTGGCAGCCGGATAATCCCGGCGCAAACAGGTCCTCCAGATTGCCCGCCTCGTTGTAGATGCGCGCGGCGGTGAGGTGTTTCAACGCGCCCGTCGTGCAGGCTGCGACGCAGGCCGGAGCGCCGTCGCACATATCGCACTTGATCACGTGGGACGAACCGCTGTCATAGGCGATCCCGCCGTAGGCGCAACCGAGGGTGCACAGGAGGCAGTTGACGCACTTGGTTTCGTCCCAGTCGATCACGCCGCTGCCGGCGTTTTTCGACAGCGCCGCCGCCGGGCAGTTGAGCACGCATTCCGGATCGGCGCACTGGCGGCAGATTGCGAGTTCGAAGCCGTCTCCGCTGGGCACGATCTGGATGCGCGAATGCAGATGCTCGTCGGTCTGTGTCTTGGCCTGCGCGCAGGCGGTCATGCAATCGTTGCAGCCGTCGCAGGCCTCGGGCTTGAAGTTGATGGTCTCGTATGCGGCGCCCATGGTCTATCTCCAGTTCTTCGACATCAGGGCTCGCGCGGTGTCCTGCGGTGAACGCAGGAACGCCAGCTTCACTTCGCCCAGGTCGATCGCGCGCAATATCAGCTCCCACATGATGCCAGGGTCGAACGCGCTGTTGACCCCGAATATTCCGGCCAGGCGATTGTTTTTGAGCACGATCTTGAGATAGCGGTTCTCCGCACTGTCCAGCTGCTTTTTCACTTCGACCCCGGATTGTTCCAAGGCGCCTTCATGCACGCCGACCGAAACCGCGTGCTGGCCGAAGAAGCTGTAGGTGTTGAGCGGCACGCCGCCGGCGTAATCTTTCGTTCCGGGGTCCTCGGCCATCGCCATGCCGGCAATGCGGCCCTGGTCGACCGCGTCCGGCAGTATGCCGTTGATGATGCGTTCGCTGCCGTAGAAGCCGCGCGCCTGCGCCACGTCGCCGGCGGCCCAGATATTGGCGACATTGGTGCGCATATGTTCGTCGACCAGAACGCCGCGCTCGGTTGCAACGCCGCTGCCGTCGAGAAAATCCGTCACCGGCGCAACGCCCGCCGCGACCAGCAGCAGGTCCGCTTCGAGCTCGGTACCGTCGGCGAGCCTGGCGCGGCAGCCCTGTCCCTGAGGCGCGAAGCCAGCCACGCTCGTACCCAAGAGCAGGGGCACGCCGTTGGCGGTGAAAACGCTTTCGATCATGCCGGAGGCTTCCGCGTCGAAATAGCCGGCGAGCACGTGGGGCTGCATTTCCACCACGCTCAC
>JAENXP010000129.1 GCA_016649475.1 Burkholderiales bacterium
GGCATGCACCACGAGCAGGACATGCGCAAGATGGGCGGGCTGCGCAAGTACATGCCGATCACCTACTACACCATGCTGATCGGCGCGCTCGCCAACGCCGGATTGCCGCCGTTCGCCGGCTTTTTCTCCAAGGATTCGATACTCGAAGCGGTGCATCTGTCGCACACCCCGGGCGCCGGCTTTGCCTACCTGATGGTGCTTATGGGCGTGTTCGTCGGCGGCCTGTATTCCTTCCGCCTGATTTTCTACGCCTTCCACGGCAAGGAGCGCTTCGGCACGCATGACGACGCTCACGGCCACGGCAAGGACGAACACGGCCACGGCAGCCATGACCATACTCCGCACGAATCCCCGGCAGTCGTGACGGTGCCGCTGATACTGCTCGCCATTCCGTCGATCGCCGCCGGTTGGGTCATAGGCACGGTGCTGTATGGCGGCTATTTCGGCTCCGCCATCCATATTTCGCCGGAGCACGAGGGGCTGGCCGAGATGGCGCGCGAGTTCCACGGCGTGGGTACGATGATGCTGCACGGGCTCACCAGCCTGCCGTTCTGGTTCGCCCTGTCCGGGGCGGTGACGGCATGGTATCTGTACATCGTGAATCCGGAACTGCCGGGAGTGCTGCGGCAGAAATTCAGTTTCGTCGTCAACATCCTGATGGAGAAGTACGGTTTCGACCGCTTCAACGACTGGTTCTTCGCCGGCGGTGTGCGCGCGATCGGAGGCGGCTTGTGGAAGTTCGGCGACGTGACGATCATCGACGGCTTCATGGTGAATGGCAGCGCGCGCGTGGTCGGCTGGATCTCGAGTCTGGTGCGCCTGTTCCAGTCCGGCTACATCTACCATTACGCGTTCACCATGATCATCGGCGTTTTCGTGCTGCTGACCTTGTGGTTCAGGCAGGCTTAGGGGCAGACGATGACTTCCACTCCCTGGCTCAGCCTTACCATCTGGATCCCGATCGTGTTCGGACTGGCGGTGCTCGTGTTCAGCGACCGCCATGCGGCGCAGGTGCGCCAGCTTTCGCTGGTCGGCGCGCTGATCGGCCTGGCCGTAAGCCTGCCGCTCTATGCCGGCTTCAACACCCAGACCAGTGCCATGCAGTTCGTCGAACTCACGCCCTGGATCCCGCGCTTCAATATCCGATACAACCTCGGCGTGGACGGCATATCCGTGCTGTTCATCCTGTTGAACAGCTTCATCACCGTGCTGGTGGTGCTTGCCGGCTGGGAGTCGATCCAGAAGCGCGTGGCGCAGTACATGGCGGCCTTCCTCATCATGTCGGGCCTGTTGAACGGCGTGTTCGCCGCCCTGGACGCAATGCTGTTCTACGTGTTCTTCGAGGCGACGCTGATTCCGATGTACCTGGTGATCGGGGTCTGGGGCGGGCCCAACCGCGTCTACGCCGCGGTGAAGTTCTTTCTCTACACCCTGCTCGGATCCTTGCTGATGCTGGTCGCTTTCCTGTACCTGTACGACAAGTCGGGCGGCAGCTTCTCCATCCTGGACTGGCACAAACTGCCCATCGCGATGACGCCGCAGATCCTGCTGTTCGCCGCCTTCTTCCTCGCGTTCGCGGTGAAGGTGCCGATGTGGCCGGTGCATACCTGGCTGCCCGACGCGCACGTGGAAGCGCCCACCGGAGGCTCGGCGGTGCTGGCGGCGATCCTGCTCAAGCTGGGCGCCTACGGTTTCATCCGTTTTTCGCTGCCCATCCTGCCCGACGCGAGCCACGCGCTGTCCGGCTTCATGATTACGCTGTCGCTGATCGCGGTGGTCTACATCGGACTGGTGGCCATTGCGCAGACCGACATGAAGAAACTGATCGCCTATTCCTCGATCGCGCACATGGGCTTCGTTACCCTCGGGTTCTTTATTTTCAACGCCTACGGCGTGGAAGGGGCGCTGGTCCAGATGGTGTCGCACGGATTCGTTTCGGCCGCCATGTTCCTGTGCGTGGGCGTGATGTACGACCGCATGCACAGCCGCAACATCGCCGACTACGGCGGCGTGGTCAACACCATGCCCAAGTTCGCGGCGTTGATGATGCTGTTCGCGCTGGCAAACAGCGGGCTGCCGGCCACCAGCGGCTTCGTCGGCGAATTCATGGTGATAATGGGCGCGTTGAAACACAATTTCTGGATCGGTTTTCTCGCCGCGACCACGCTTATTTTCGGCGCGGCCTACACCCTGTGGATGTACAAACGGGTGATTTTCGGCGCCGTGGCCAATGACCACGTAGCCAAGTTGAAGGACATCGGTGCGCGCGAATTCCTGGTGTTGATTGCGCTCGCGCTCGCCGTGCTCGGCATGGGCCTTTATCCGCAGCCTTTCACCGAGGTCATGCACACTTCGGTCAACGGATTGCTGCAACACCTCGCGGTGAGCAAGCTGTGAGGCCATTGAACCGATGAACTTCCCCATGCCCAATCTGCTGCCGGCCTACCCCGAGATCTTCCTGCTGATCATGGTCTCGACCATACTGGTGGTGGACCTGTTCCTGCCGCAGCGGCTGCGCTACGTCACCTATGCGCTGACGCAGCTGGCGTTGATCGGCTGCGCCGTGCTCACGCTCGACGTAGCGGTCCTTACCCAGGGCGTCGTCACCCGCACCTTCAACAACATGTTCGTCGCCGACCTGATGGGGCACGCGTTGAAGCTCTCGGCGTATATCGCCCTGTTCACGACCCTGGTCTATTCGCGCGCCTATCTCGCCGACCGCGGACTTTGGAAGGGCGAGTTCTTCGCTCTGGTGCTGTTTGCCCTGATGGGCATGATGGTGATGATCTCGGCCAACCACTTCCTAACGCTTTATCTGGGCCTGGAGCTGTTGTCGCTGTCGCTCTATGCCATGGTGGCGCTGGACCGCGATTCGGCGCGCTCGACCGAGGCGGCGATGAAGTACTTCGTGCTGGGCGCGCTCGCCTCCGGGCTGCTGCTCTACGGCATGTCCATGATCTACGGCGCCACCGGCACGCTCGACATATCCCAGGTAGCGCAGTCGATCTCCAGCGCCAACCCGAACAAGACCGTGCTTACCTTCGGCCTGGTGTTCCTGGTGTCGGGGATGGCGTTCAAGCTGGGCGTGGTGCCGTTCCATATGTGGATTCCGGACGTGTATCACGGCGCGCCTACCGCCGTTACCCTGATCATCGGTTCGGCGCCCAAGCTGGCGGCGTTTGCGATGGCGATGCGCCTGCTGGTCCTGGGGCTGCTCGACCTCGCGGTGGACTGGCAGCAAATGCTGGTGATTATGGCGGTGCTGTCGATGGCGCTGGGAAACCTCGCTGCAATCGCGCAGACCAACATCAAGCGCATGCTCGCGTATTCGACCATATCGCACATGGGATTCATGCTGCTGGGCCTGCTCGCCGGGGTGGTGAATGGCAACTGGCTCAATGCAGCCGACGCCTATAGCGCGGCCATGTTCTACGTCATAGTCTACGTGTTGACCACACTGGGCACCTTCGGCATGGTGCTGCTCTTGTCGCGCGCAGGCTTCGAGGCGGAAAACCTGGATGACTTCAAAGGCCTGAACTCACGCAGTCCGTGGTACGCATTCATCATGCTGCTGCTGATGTTCTCGCTTGCCGGAGTGCCCCCCACGGTCGGCTTCTACGCCAAGCTGTCGGTGCTGCAGCCGCTGCTGGCGGCCGGCATGACCTGGCTGGCGGTGGTGGCCGTGCTGTTCTCGCTCATCGGCGCGTTCTACTATCTGCGCATCGTGAAACTGATGTACTTCGACGAGCCGGTCGATACCGCGCCGATAGCCCCCAGCCTGGAAATGAGCGTGCTGATTTCGGTCAACGGCCTGGCGGTGCTCGTGCTCGGCCTCGTGCCGCAGTCGCTGATGGCACTGTGTTACCTTTCGATTAAAGCCCTGTGAACCCGGGCGCGAGCGTGTTTGTGCCGCTTGCCGCCTTCACCGCTGCCGATTCGTACGATCCGGCCCGTCGCATCCGGCGCGCCATCGGTGCGGAGCGCGGGCGATGAAATTCATCCACCGCCTGCAGCAGGCCTGGGCGGCGCAGCGCTCGCTGCTGTGCGTGGGGCTCGACCCCGACCCCGCGAGGCTGCCCAAACACCTGGCCGCAGCCCCTCATCCCATATTCGAGTTCGGCCGGGCGATCGTCGATGCCACCGCCGATCTGGTGTGCGCGTTCAAGCCCCAGATCGCTTATTACGCAGCGGCGCGCGCCGAAGACCAGCTCGAAATGACCATGGCCCATATCCGGCAGAACCATCCCTCGATACCGGTTATCCTGGACGCCAAGCGCGGCGATGTGGGCAGCACGGCCGAAATGTACGCACGGGAAGCGTTTGAGCGCTACCAGTCCGACGCCGTTACCGTGAACCCCTATCTGGGCCTGGATTCGTTGCAGCCTTACCTGGATTACGCGGACAAGGGGGTGATCGTGCTGTGCCGGACCTCCAACCCCGGAGCGCGCGACGTGCAGGACATAGAAAGCGGGGGCAAGAAACTGTACCAGCTCATAGCCGAAAAAGCGGCACGCGACTGGAACGCGAACGCCAATGTGCTGCTGGTCGTGGGCGCGACTTATCCGCAGGAGTTGCGCGAGATCCGCGCCATCGTCGGTGACATGCCGATTCTCGTGCCCGGCGTGGGCGCTCAGGGCGGGGATGTGGCCGCGGTACTGGCTAACGGCGCGACCGCGGACGGGACCGGGCTCATCATCAGCAGCTCGCGCGCGGTGCTCTACGCCGGCGGCGGCAGTGACTATGCCCAGGCCGCCAGAGCGGCCGCGCTGAAACTGCGCGATGAGATCAACTTTTACCGCGGGCTATCGTGACCAAGAACGCCGATCTGACCGAGCACGAAACCGGCAGCGAAACCGTGTTCCGGGGCAAACTGTTGCACGTCAAGTGCGACACCGTGCGCCTGCCCGACGGCAAGGCCGCGACGCGCGAGTACATCGAACACAACGGCGCGGTCATGGTCATTCCGGTGCTGGATACGGGCGAGTTGGTAATGGAGCGCCAGTACCGCTACGTCATGCGCCGGCATTGCATCGAATTTCCCGCGGGGAAAATCGATCCAGGCGAGGAGCCTCTCGCCACCGGGCGGCGCGAACTGCTGGAGGAGACCGGCTATATTGCGCGCGAATGGATCTACCTCACCACCATCCATCCCACCGTGGCCTATTCCACCGAGCGCATCCTGGTCTATCTCGCGCGCGGCCTCGAACATCGCGGCGGCAAGCTGGACGAAGGCGAATTCCTCGAAGTGCTCAAGCTCGCGCCGGCGGCGCTGCTCGAACTGGTGCGCACAGGCGAAATCAGCGACGTGAAAACGGTCATGGGAGCGCTATGGCTGGAAAAGCTGCAGCGCGGCGACTGGACCGCCGGGCCGGCGCTGCCCTAGCCGGGTTTGCAGGTGATGGTGCGCGCAAACCGGGGTGCCGTTGAAGCGGCGAAAGCGACAATTGCCCCGCATCCGCCGGCATTCAAAGTAACATTGCGATTCAGGCTAACATTCTGCAATGCACACAGCCAAGTTACCCATGGAGCCCAGGCACCACGTCCGTCTGAGGGCCATCATCGACGCGCTGGAACGCGGCTTGGTGGAGCGGCGCCAGAGCGTGCGGCTGTGTCTGCTCTGCGCTCTGGCAGGCGAGCACACACTGCTGATCGGCCCGCCCGGCACAGCGAAAAGCGAGCTGGCGCGGCGTCTGCATACCGTATTTCGCGATGCGCGGTATTTCGAGCGCTTGCTGACCCGCTTCTCGGTACCCGAAGAGCTCTTTGGTCCGCTGTCGATCCAGGCGCTCGAACAGGATAGGTATGAGCGGCACACCGACGGATTTCTGCCCGACGCCTCGATTGCGTTCATCGACGAGGTGTTCAAGGCCAACAGCGCCATACTCAATGCGCTGCTTACGCTGCTCAACGAGCGCGAGTTCGACAACGGCGCCGGGCGCCAACACTGTCCGTTAATCAGCGTCGTCGGCGCCACCAACGAGGTACCGGAAGACGAGGTGGGCGATGCCTTTTTCGACCGATTCCTGGTGCGCCTGCCGGTCGCTGCAGTCAGCGCGGCGAGTTTCGGTACCTTGCTCGAGGTCGGCGCCGGCGGCACTTGGACGCCGCCGCCGGCCAGCCTGGCCCTGGACAAAAGCGACCGCGCCGAGCTCACGAGCGAGGCGGCGGCGGTGGCAGTACCTGGCGCGCTGGTTGCCGTGCTGGCCGAACTGCGCGAGCACTTCGCGGCTGAGAGTATCTATGTATCGGACCGTCGCTGGGTGAAAATCGTCCGGCTGTTGCGCATGGCCGCGGCGACCGAGGGCAGAACAGCCGTCGCTATCTGGGATCTGCTTCTGCTTCCCTGGGTCACCGCGCCCGACGCACTGCGCCAGGCGGCAGTGGCCGACTGGCTTTCTGCCCGGCTCGGGGTGCGCGAGGCTAATTCGCCCGAGCGCCTGACACGGGTAGTCGAGGCGTTCGAGGCGCAGCTCGAAGCTGAATTGATCGCCAACGATCTGGATTATGACGAATCCGGTCGCCTGAGGTTCTCCGCCGCCGAGTTGGCGGAAAGGGTAGGCGACGCCAAGCAGGGCGCGGCAGCGCCGCGCATGACCTACAGCCGCCGCCGCCGCTACGGCGAGACGCATATCGGTGCCCGTGTCAGTCAGATCGACGCCTTGCTGCTGCGCATTGGGGACTACGCCGGAGAAATTTCCGCGCAGCTGGAAAGCCTCGCGGCTTACCGGGCGCAGAGCCTGTGGCTCGATGAGTGCCTGA
>JAENXP010000543.1 GCA_016649475.1 Burkholderiales bacterium
GCCGGTCCCGACGACCATATGACGCAGCCGACCGGCAATTCCGGCGGTCGCATTGCCTGCGGCGTAATCAAGGCCGACTGAAGCGCGCGCCTAGGGGTCGGGTTGGGGCGCGCCTAGGGCTCGGGTTGGGCCTGGCGCTTTCGTTTCCATAGTCTGGCGTTGCATCGCACCCCAGCCGCCCTGCTTTCCGCGCAGCCACTGCCAGGTTCCAATCAGGCGCCACAGTACATTCAGCTGACGGTAGCCAAAATTTTCCAATACGCTACCGGCGAACAGGAGCAGCAGGTCGCGCTTGCGCGGATAAACATGAAACGACAATTCCTCCAGCAACAATGCCAAGGTAGACTGCAGCAAGCCGAAGCCCAGTGCAATCGCGATGAACAAGGCCGCGGTGTCGACGCGCACGGCATCTGTAGCCAGTAACCACGCCAGAACGAAATAGCCAAGAAATTCGAGCAGCGGTGCAAACCACTCAAACAGCAGGAAATACGGGAACGCGATCCATCCTGCAACCCGGGGTGGCCAGGCGAACAGCAGGCCGCGGTTCAGCCAGAGGCTCTCGCTCAGGCCGCGTTGCCAGCGCACGCGCTGGTTCTTGATGGTGCGGCGGTCCTCCGGCGCCTGGGTCCAGCAGACCGGCTCCGGCACGTAGGTAATGCGGTAGGGCTGACCTTTCTTGCCGAGCAGACGGTGCATGCGCACGATCAGCTCCATGTCCTCGCCTATGGTCTGGTGGCGGTAGCCGCCCACCTCGATCACCGTGTCCTTGCGCATCACGCCGAATGCCCCGGATATGATCAGCAGGCCATTGGGCCGCGACCAGCCCATGCGGCCGAAGAGGAAACCGCGCAGATATTCGACAATCTGAAAGCGCGCCAGCCAGCTGGAGGGCAAAGCCGCCCTGAGCAGATTCCCGTCTTTCACTACGCAGCCGTTGGCGATGCGCACCGTGCCGCCGCAGGCCACCGTACTCGCGTCCTCGATAAAAGGCTGCACTACCCGCAACAGGCTGTCGCGATCGAGAATGGAATCGGCGTCCACGCAGCAGAACAGCGGATAGCACGCGGCGTTGATGCCGCAGTTGATGGCGTCGGCCTTGCCGCCGTTGTCCTTGTCGAGCACGCGCAGCCGGGGATGCGAGGCCGATCGATATGCGGCGCGCACCCGCTGCGTGCGCAGGCGGGCGTGGTAGGCCTGGGGGAAAGTTTCGAGATCAAACGCCTTAACCAGCTGCTGCAGCGTCGCGTCGCGCGAGCCGTCGTTGACCACTATGATTTCGTGCTCGGAATAGCGCAGCTGCAGCATGGAACGCACGGAGGTGACGATGGTCGCCTCTTCGTTGTAGGCCGGGATTACGACGCTGATGGGCGGTTCCAGCCCGGTCAGCAGGAACTCGTCTATCTCGGCGCGGCGAAACTGCGCGTCGCGGCGGATGATGCCGTAGGTCAACACACTGATACCGATCTGCGCCAGCGAGTGCAGCACCACGTAGGTGAACAGGAACCAGATGAACCATACAAGCGCGTAATGCATCGTCATCTCATCGCGCTTCGGCGAGCACGCGCTCGAGCAGATCACGCGCATAGGGGTCGGGTTCGTTTTCCCGCATCGCGCCAATCGCGCCGGCCCCGGCGAGCCGCAGTATGGACTGTGCGCTGCGGTAGCGCACCCACCACTGCCGGTCGTGCAGCAGGGGCGCCAGCCGGGCGACATCGCGCTTCGAGCCGAACGCGCCCATTGCATAGGCCGCCTGCATGCGTATCAGCCAGCTAGCGTGGGTGAGATAAGTTAGGGCGGTGGCGCGATCCCCTTCCTGCCCGTGTCTGCCGAGACAATGCAGGATCGCCGCAATTTCCTCCTCGTCGCTGCTCGATACCAGGCGCTCGCGCAGCGCCGGCAAAGCTGCTTGATCCTCCAGCAGTTCAATCAGGCGCACCAACTGTTTGGCGCGTCCGGGTGGCGCCGAGCGCACCAGACCCGCCAACCTTCGCACCGTTTTGGTACCGCCGGCCTTCACTATCCCCACCATGGCGGCGGGAGACCATTCCAGGTGATGAAGCAGATACTCCAGTCCGACAAATCCCCGCTCCGGATCGATCTGCAGCAGCGCGCGCGCGGCGGCCAGCGAGGATCTGCGCCGGCGTTCCATGACCTTGGCCAAAAGTATGTCGCCTGCTTGCTCCAGGTGCAGTGCGGCAACTGCGCGCATTGCAAGGACGCGCTTCCACGGGCTGCGGCTCTCCAGCAGGCGCAGCGCATAGTCCGGTATATCGAGTTCGCGCGCCGCCTGCGCCAGTGCGTCGGCAGCCTGGTCGCGCACATAACCCAGTAGGTGCAGCCACAGGCTCAGGAACAGCAGCCGTTCTGAGGCTGCCATCGACGGCAACGGAGCGACGTCGCCCGCCATTCGCGCATGCAATACAGGCTCCCAGAGCGCGGAAAACCGGGCGCGGCGACGCTGGCGGATTTCGCGCCAGATGCGCATGACTATGCTGAAGCCAAGAAGCAAGGCGATGTTGGCGGCCAGGAACAGCGCCATCGCGCCCAGCATCCCGCCCAGCACCGGCGTTGGCGCGCTGCGCAACTCGAGCGCGAGCCTTAGTTGCAGACTGTCGGTCGCTGGCGGCTCGGCCAGGATGACAGGCACACCGGCAGGAGCGTTAAGCTGATGTTCGAGCTGCATGCCGATGGCGGACGGCTCCTCCGACCGCGCCTCGGAGCAAGCC
>JAENXP010000589.1 GCA_016649475.1 Burkholderiales bacterium
GTTCGCACTTTGTAGATAGGGATAATCAGGACTGCCAGCGCGCGCGTCTGTACAGGAAAGAAACGCTTTGCCGTAATGTGACGGCGGACGCTGAGTCACCAGGCCGGTATCGGCGGCGCGATCAGGAGATACGGGTAAGGGTTCTGGCCAAAAGCCTACCCCCCAAGCTGAACCGTCATCACAGTCGGCGTTCACAAGACCGTTCTTTCGATCGAAGAACAGCTTCGGGCCGTGGCTGCTGCGCCCGAGGAGCAATTACACAACGCTGAGATGCTGGTCAACTTCTTACCGTCGCAGTCGTATGCGGCCTGCTGTCACTAGTGACTGCTCGCCTGCTCTAGCGCAATTTCGCGCGTCAAGCGCGCCACCAGCCGCGCCGCTTCCGACAGCGGTCGTTGGGTTCCGAGCGCAAGCCAGGTCGTTTGTACCAGTGCAGGTTTCACGATACGTGCGGAGGCCAGTTCACCTGAGGCGAGTTCGCGCGCGACCACGCGGCGCGGATACACGGTACACATGTCCGACTGCATGATTGCATCAAGAATGATCGCAGTAGAGCCAGCTTCGAGCACAAGATTGAGGTGGATGTGCTGGCTATTGGCGAGCCCTGAGAGCAGGTCGACGAGGCTGTTGGGCTGCGTCGGCGCACCTAGTGGCAGGCCGTCGAGCGCTTTGAACGGTACTTCAGCCCGGCGAGTCGCGGGGTGCCCGGGTGCGCTCACTAGTAGCATCTCGGCGCGCAGCAGCAACTCCGCGCTACGTATCGTTCGGCTCTGATAGCGGTTGAACATTCCGATGTCGATGCGCCCCGTGGCCAGCCAGTCCTCGACCGCGCCACTGTAGCCTTCAATCGCGCGAAGGCGCACGCGCGGATGGTCGCGCTCCAACCGTGCGCACAGCGCTCCGATGAGGTGGCGGGCCGCCGGCACGACACCAATATCGACGATGCCGCGCAGATCCCCATCCAGGCCGCTGGCGACGTCGTGGAACGCATCGGCGTCCGCGAGCAGGGTTTTCGCACGCGGCAGCAGGCGCTCGCCAAACTCGGTCGGTACTACGCCGCGGCCTGTGCGGTGCAGCAAGCGCACGCCAATCGCCCTCTCAAGCGCCGAGATCCGTCGGCTGAGGATGGACTGTATAAGGCCCTCGGCGGCGGCGGCGCGCGTGAAACTGCCGTGTGTCGCAACGCAGCAGAACGCGTGCAAGGACTTCAGGTCGAGTGTTGGCTCAGTTTTCGCCATCCGTATTTTGCATAACTGATATACGTGAACCTATCTTACTGCATAACACAATCCGTGGTTAAACTTGTATTTCATGCCCAACTGGAGGAGAGACGAATGAAACAGCGACCCATACTGGCTGTTGTGGCAGCCGTGATACTTGCCGCCGGCACATCAGCGCCGGCTTTCGCCGCAGATCCTGACAACGTCAACCTGATTACCGGACCTTTCGGAACGGGTTCGTACGTGCTCGGCAACGCACTGGAGCAGATTTCAAAAGAGACTTCGAGCACTGTGCGTGTAAACTCGACCGAAACTCCGGGCCTGGTCTTCAACGCGAAGAAACTCGATACGGATCCCGCGCTCAAGAAAAATACCATTATGGCTTTTACGACCGGCATCGACTATCTCGCGGTCAACGGCATCAAGCCATTTACAAAAAAATACCCGGGCGCACAGTTGATCGCCAATTACAACCTCGGTAGCGTCTGGCTTGCGACCTTCGATCCCAAGATTAAGAGCGGCCAGGATCTCGTCGGCAAAAAGATTGCGCTTGGCCGCGCGCCGCAGATCCTTTGGACAATCGAACCGGATTTCATCATCCGATACGGTTGGGGCCTGCAAGACAAGATCAATATCGAACGCCTGGGGACAAAAGAAGCTGCACAAGCGCTGCTCGATGGCAATGTAGACGCAGCAATCGTCGGCGGATACGTCGATCCGATCAGCGGCACCTTCGCGCCCAGCCCGCAGACCGTGACCCTGCTCGGCTCAGGGAAGCGCCTGTATTACATTCCATGGGGACAAGAAGCGGTCGCCAAGACCATTGCGAAAGGCGTCGCGATCAAGCCGCTGACCCTGCCTGCCGGGGCTCTTGCAGGCATGGATGCACCTCTTCCTACCTTCGTCGACGCAATTGCCTGGGTTGCCTATCCGGAACTAGACCAAAATATTGCCTATGAGGTGACGAAAATGATCATCTCCAATGTCACCAAGTTCCGCGATTACCATGCACTCGGCAAACTGATGAACGCGAAGTCGATTCTATACGGCTGGGACCCGAAAGATATTGCTCCTGGCGCCCTCAAAGCGTATCGGGAAGCCGGCCTGATCAAATGACCCATTGCAGCCAGCCCCGGCGCCCCGCGTCTGGCTGCTCCAACCTACTGCAATACGGGGAAGGCAAGTCATGAATAGCGATCGGATCAGACCGGGCCGTTATCTGGACTGGGCCTTGACGTCGGTTAGCGTAGCGATGGTGCTCTA
>JAENXP010000600.1 GCA_016649475.1 Burkholderiales bacterium
TGGGGCGCATGCTGGAGGCGGGAGAAATCTTCGAAGAGATCGATGCTTTCTTCCAGCCGAGATTGCTCGCCGGTAAGCGCGTGCTCGTCACAGCCGGGCCGACATTCGAGGCTATCGACACGGTGCGCGGAATTACCAATATCAGCTCTGGAAAAATGGGCTATGCGGTGGCGCGCGCGGCGCGCGACGCGGGTGCCGTGGTAACACTGGTGAGCGGACCTACGGCGCTGGCCGCGCCGCGAGGCATGGAGCGCGTCGACGTCTCAGGTGCGCAGGAGATGTATGACGCAGTGATGGCGCGCGTGGCGAAGGCCGATGTGTTCATCGGCGTCGCCGCGGTCGCGGATTACCGGCCTAAGGAGGCCAAGCGCCACAAGCTGAAAAAGGGCACGGGCGACATGACCCTCCAATTGCAACCAAATCCCGATATTCTCGGTACTGTTGCTGCGCGCAGGAAGGCGCCGTTCTGCGTCGGCTTCGCCGCAGAGACGGAGAACCTGGACGCTTATGCGCAAGCCAAACGCCGGCGCAAGAACGTGCCGCTGCTGGCCGCCAACCTTGCCCAGTATGCTTTTGGCGCCGACGACAATCAGCTGATCCTGTTCGACGACAATGGCAGGCACGAGCTTCCGCGTGCACCCAAGCTCGAGCTTGCGCGCGAGCTGGTCGCCCACATTGCCAGGCTGCTGCCGAAAAAATAGAGACGAGGGACTGCGGGCGACGCCAGGGTCCCGGGTCTCGTACTTTCCATCGATCCCTGGTTCCCAATTCAAGATATCCGCCATGCACAATTTGGACGTCAAAATCCTCGACCCGCGCATCAGGGACAATCTGCCGCACTACGCCACTGCCGGCGCTGCCGGTCTGGATCTGCGCGCCTGCATCGATGCGCCGATCGAGCTCATGCCCGGAGCGACCGAGCTGGTGCCCAGCGGCATTGCCATCCATCTCACCGATCCCGGGCTCGCGGCCATGATCCTGCCGCGCTCGGGGCTGGGCCACAAGCACGGCATCGTGCTCGGCAATCTGGTCGGTTTGATCGATTCCGACTACCAGGGGCAGATATTCGTCTCGCTGTGGAACCGTGGCGGCAGCGCGTTCATGCTAAATCCACTGGAGCGCATCGCCCAGCTGGTGGTAGTGCCGGTGTTGCAGGTGCGACTCAACGTGGTCGACGATTTTGCCGCGAGCGAGCGTGGTGCCGGGGGATTTGGCAGTACAGGCAAGGTCTAGCGTCCGCGCTTATCGTCTCCCGAAACAAAAAAGGCCGCCTGCGCGGCCTTTTTGTGCCAGGCAGGTTTTTCAGCTTTCCTGCACCACGGGCGGCGGCGCGATCGGCGTGTCGTCGGCGAAGATGAGCTTCACCTTGTCTGCTGTATCGATATCGATGCTGACCTTGCCGCCGCTCACAAGGCGCCCGAAAAGCAACTCGTCTGCCAGGGCGCGGCGGACCGTATCCTGGATCAGGCGTGCCATCGGCCGCGCACCCATGAGCGGATCGAAGCCGTGTTTGGCGAGATGCGCCTTCAGCTCATCGGTAAAAATCACCTCGACTTTCTTCTCGTGCAGTTGTTCCTCAAGCTGCATCAGGAATTTGTCCACCACGCGCAGGATGATTTCATGGTCGAGCGCGGCAAAGGAAATGATCGCGTCCAGCCGGTTCCTGAACTCCGGCGTGAACATGCGCTTGATCTCCGCGAGTTCGTCGCCGGTGGTGCGCGACTGGCTGAATCCGATGCTGCTCCTGTTTAGGGCCTCGGCGCCGGCATTGGTCGTCATGATGATCACGACATTGCGGAAATCGGCTTTGCGCCCGTTGTTGTCGGTGAGAGTGCCGTGGTCCATCACCTGCAGCAGGATGTTGAAAATGTCGGGGTGCGCCTTTTCGATCTCATCGAGAAGCAGCACGCAGTGCGGCTTCTTGGTAATCGCCTCGGTCAGCAGGCCGCCTTGGTCAAATCCGACATAGCCCGGCGGCGCGCCGATCAGTCGCGACACGGCGTGGCGCTCCATGTACTCCGACATGTCGAAGCGAATCAACTCTATGCCCATGCAGTAGGCGAGCTGGCGCGCCACTTCGGTCTTGCCGACGCCGGTGGGCCCGGAGAACAGAAACGACCCGATCGGCTTGGTCGGCTGGCCCAGGCCGCTGCGCGCCATTTTGATCGAGGCGGCGAGTGCATCGATGGCTCTGTCCTGACCGAAGACCACCGCTTTAAGGTCGCGGTCCAGATTCCTCAGCGACTCTCGATCGTCGGAGGAGACGCTTCTGGTCGGAATGCGCGCGATCTTGGCGATGATCTCCTCGATTTCGATCTTGCCCACGACCTTCTTCTGCTTGGTCTTGGGCAGAATGCGTTGCGCGGCACCGGCTTCGTCGATTACGTCGATGGCTTTGTCCGGCAAATGCCGGTCATTGATAAA
>JAENXP010000655.1 GCA_016649475.1 Burkholderiales bacterium
GTCGAAGAAGGACAGCGGGTTGAACCCCATGATCAACAAGCCCGCGACGGCGACCGCGGCGAAGACCGCATCCACCGACGCGCGGCCGTCTTCGGCCCGCTCGACCACGCGGCCGCGGCTGAGCACCCAGGCCCAATCCCCGCTCGCCGTCTTCAGGCGGTGCTCGATGCGATACAGCGGCCGCAGGCCGCTGATGCAGTCGGCCTGCGCCTGGCGCAGCGCTTCGGCCTCGTCCGGGTGCACCATCGGCACGAACTCTTCCAGCGTGAGATAGCGCTCGCGCGGCTCGCCTCCGATCATCTGCGCCAGCGCCGCGTCAAGATAGATCGTGCCGCGCCTGGAGTCCCACTCCCAGATCGAGATGGCCGAGGACTGCATGGCCAGATCGAGCCGCTCCTTGGTCTGCTGCAGCGCCGCCTCGGCCAGCTTGCGCTCGGTGATGTCGCCGATGCCGATGATGATTCCTTCCTGCGGCTTGACTGCGTCGATCGCGCGGCTGTCGGTGAACACCCAGATCGGGGTGCCGTCTTTCTTGCGCAGAAGCAGCTCGGAGGAGTAGCTTTCGCCCAGCTCGAATCGCGCATACGCGCGGCTGCCCGGCTGCATGAAATCCTCGTCGGACTGGAACCACACGCGTGTGGGCTGGCCGGCGATTTCATCTATCGCATAGCCGAGAATCTCGGCAAAGCGATAGTTGCATTTCAGCACGCCCCCCTGGCTGACAAAGGCGATACCAACCGCCGCGGTGTCGAAAATCAGCCGCTGCTCGGCCAACGCCGAAGTCAGGGATTTTTCGGCGACCTGCAATTTTTTGAGCAGCAGCGTGTTCTCGTGACCATAGGCCAGGGTTTCGATCAAGGCGTAATGGTTGGACAGGTACAGACCCAGCAGCACAGTCGCGAACACCAGCATCAGCAGCGCGGTGGAGGTATTGAGTCCGCCGCCGAAGGTCAGCAGCATCGCCACCATGGGCGCGAGTATCGGCAGGATGAAACTGGTAAAAGCCTTGGGGCTGGGTGCAAGCGAGGGCGGCAAGCCCATGGCGACACTGCTGATCAGAAACGTAACCGTGAGTTCCTGCAGCGAAGTCGGCGTATGCCCGATCAGCATCAGCGCCAGCCCCCAGCCGGCGCCGACCAGCGCGCTTGCAAGGCAGAAATAGTTTTCCCACTCCGCCGCGGCCTCCGCCGGCGGCTTGCGGCGGCGATAAATGCGCGCCATTGCATAGCGCACCGAGCTCGCCACACCGAGCCAGATAAACCAGAGCACGATGAGGTTGACGCCGATGTAGCCCCACATGGCAAAAGCGGTAATGCTCGCGGCCACCAGGATGATGGGGACATCGGTACCCGAGAGCCGGTACAGCATCGACACGCGCTCGGGCAGGTACTCGACCGATGACATCGAAGCCAACCGAGTACGCAAATTCGCCAACGACATCACTTTGGATCCTCCATATGTGCGGGCCTGAATCTGTGCGCACGGTCTGCAGCTTGATTATTCTACTATGATTCAACAGGTTTCGGCCGGGTCCGCTGCTGATTGTCGCTGGTGAAACAGCGGCCGGCACACAACGGATAGTCTCGCCCCACTTGCCGCTGCCGGGAATTTCCGCGCTTTGGGGTACAATTCTCCGCCTTACGCACACGCTAATGCACATGGGCCACCGCCTCACCAAAATCTATACTCGAACCGGCGACACTGGACCGATGGACCGCGCGACCTGCTTCGCACCCTTGGTCGCGCTGATCGCAACGAGCTGACCATGGGCCACCGCCTCACCAAAATCTATACTCGAACCGGCGACACTGGCGATACCGGCCTCGGCGACGGGTCGCGCGTGCCCAAGGACAGTCTGCGGGTGCACGCGCTGGGTGAAATCGACGAACTGAATTCAGCGCTGGGTGTGCTGCTCGCGGAAGAACTGCCCCCCGGTATGCGCGCGGCGATCGCCGTCATACAGCATGAACTGTTCGACCTGGGTGGCGAAGTCTGCATTCCGGGTCATACCAGCATGAGCGAACAGCAGGTTTCGCAGATGGAGACGCTGCTGGACGACTACAACCGCGACCTGCCGCCGCTGAAGGAATTCATTCTGCCCGGCGGCACGCGTGCGGCGAGCCTGGCGCACCTCGCGCGGACCGTGTGCCGCCGTGCCGAGCGCGCCCTGGTGTCGCTTTCGCGCGCCGAACCGGTCGGAA
>JAENXP010000337.1 GCA_016649475.1 Burkholderiales bacterium
CTCGTGGGCTCGGAGATGTGTATAAGAGACAGACGTGCCGCAGGCCATGGCCAGGGTGCGCTTGCACACTTACTCGGACTACGCCTGGCCGCCGGCGCTCGGGCGCCTGTACAAAAACAACGGCCTCACGCTTGCGCTTGCGCTGGCCACGGGCCTGGCCCTGTTCCTCGCGCTGGCGCTGGCGCTTAATGGAAATCTGACGCAGCAAGCGCTGGCGGGAAATTTCTATCGCGTGTTTCCGCACAACCTGATGGTGTCGATGTTCGCTCCGGTCTTTCTGTTCGCGCTGCTGGCGCTGGCGCTGGGCGTGCGCAGATTCTGGCAGGACATTTCGCCCGCGGACCGCGCTCGGGACGCACCAAGTGCGGCAACGGTCGAGGCTACGCGCGACGCGCTGGCGCTGAAGTATCTCGACGGCGGCCATGGCGAAGGCTGCAACGAGGCGGATGATCAATTCACGCTCTCGCGCCGGCGCTTCCATCACTTCACTTTCTACGGCTTCATGCTGTGCTTCGCCTCGACCTCGGTCGCCACGCTGTACCATTATCTCTTCGGCTGGCACGCGCCTTACGCCCTGACGAGCCTGCCGGTGCTGCTGGGCACCGCCGGCGGCATCGGCTTGCTGATCGGGCCGGCCGGGCTGTTGTGGCTGAATCTAGGCCGCCATCCGCTGCACGGCGACGCGGCGCAAAGGCCGATGGACCGCGGCTTTATCGCACTGCTGCTCCTCACCAGCGCAAGCGGCCTCGCCCTGCTTGCCTGGCGCGACTCGGGCGCAATGGCGCTGCTGCTCGCGCTGCACCTCGCGTCCGTAATGGCCCTGTTCCTGACGCTGCCCTACGGAAAATTCGCGCACGGCATCTACCGCGCCGCGGCGCTGCTCAAGTGGGCGATCGAGAAGCGCCAGCCCAACCGGCTGCAACTCGGGTCCGAGTGAACGCCGTTCCGCAATATGACGTGATCGTCGTAGGCGGGGGCGGCGCCGGCCTGGCCGCCGCCATCGAAGCGCGCAAGCTGGGGCGCGCTGTCTTGCTGCTGGAGAAAAATCCGGCGCCTGGCGGCTCGACCGCCTGGTCCATCGGTTCGATCACTTCGAGCGCGACACCGCATCAGATCGCGCGCGGCATCAAGGACTGCCCCGCCGACCACTGGGCCGACATGCCTGCATTCGCGGGCGACCTGGCCTCGCGCGACAACGATGAACTGCGGCGCATCCTGTGCGATGAAGTCCCGGACGCGTTTCGCTGGCTGCTCGCGTGCGGCGTGCGCTTCTACGGCCCGGTGGCCGAACCGCCACACCGCAAGCCGCGCATGCACACGGTACTGCCGAACTCCGGCTCGTACATATATCACCTGCAACGCCACGCGCGGCGCCTCGGCGTGAAAATCCTGACGCATACGCGGGCGCGCGAACTCATCGCCGAGGGTGGCCGGGTGTGCGGCGTGAGTTGCGAAGAGCGCGGCCAGCGGCGCGAATTTCGCGCCCGCGGCGCGGTGGTACTCGCAGCCGGCGATTTCACCAACAGCGCGGAACTCAAGGGCCGGTTCATGGGGCCGCAGGAAGCGAAGATCGAAGGCGTGAACCTCACTGCGACCGGCGACGGGCAGCTGATGGCCGAGAAGCTGGGCGCGCGCATTCTCAACGGCGACCTGGCACTGGGCCCCGAAATCCGCTTCATCGCGCCCGCGCGCGATACGCTGGTGCGCCTGCTGCCCCCGTGGCCGGCGCTTGCGCTGTTCATGCAGTGGGCGCTCGAGCACCTGCCGCAGGCGATTCTGCGGCCGTTTCTGATGAGGTTCCTCACCACGGCGCTCGCGCCCTCGCCTGGCATATTTCAAAGCGGCGCCATTCTGGTCAACAAGCAGGGCCGCCGCTTTTGCGACGAATGCGACCGGCCGGCCTATGCCTTGCCGGATCAGCCGGACCAGGTCGCCTATATTGTGATCGATGCGCGCATCGCGACGCTCTACTCCGCCTGGCCGAATTTCGTTTCCACCGCGCCGGGCGTCGCCTACGCCTATATCCCGGACTACAGGCGCAGCCGCCCGGATATTTATTCCGCAGCAGCATCGCTGGATGAACTCGCGCACAAGCTCGGCATGGACGCTGGGGTGCTGGCCGCGACGGTGCGCACATCCAACGACGCGGCGCAATCCCGCATGGGCGCAAGCCGGGCGATGCCGCCGCTAGCGGCGCCGTACACCGCGCTAGGCCCGGTGCGCGCAGTGTTCGTGCACAACGAGGGCGGGCTAGCGGTCGACACCGAACACCGGGTGCTGGATCAGGATGCCAAGGCGATTCCCGGGCTATACGCCGCCGGATCTACCGGCCAGGGCGGCTTGTTGCTCAAGGGCCACGGTCACCACCTGGCCTGGGCATTCGTTTCCGGACGCCGCGCCGGCCGCTTCGCCGCCTACAACGCGGTTTCGGAAGACCTGCATTGAAGGCGTCCGCGGTGAACGCAAGCGTGCACGCAAGCGTGCTTGCGCTCACCAGGAATTTATTTAATACTGTGAACTCACTTGCGGCATTATGGCAATCGCGTACAACGCACTGAGTCGCAGGAAATCCGGCCGCATCGGCCGCACCCGAGGAGGAGTTGACATGATCGAAGACAAAAAGGATGGGGATTACACTGTCGTTTCTGAAGGCCGTAGAAAAATCGTCAAAGCGGGAGCGACTGTGGCGGGCGCCCTCGCCCTCGGGTTCCCGGCGATCGTGCGCAGCCAGTCCGACAAGATCAAGATCGGACACCTCACGCCGATGACCGGTTTTCTCGGCGCACTCGGCCAGTACGCGGTCTTGGGTCTCAGAATGGCCGAGGAGGAAATCAACAAGGCCGGCGGCGTGATGGGGCGGCAGATCGAAGTGATGTCGGAAGACTCGGTCAATCCTGCGACGGCCTCGACCAAGGCACAGCGCATGCTCGATCGCGACGGCGCGACCGTCCTGATGGGCGAAATATCATCGGCGTCCGCGAAGACCATCATGCAGGTGGCGGCGCGCAACAAACGCCTGTTCATGAGCATAGGCGCGCGCTCGGATGTGCTGCGCGGCAAGGACTGCAACCGCTACACCTTCCACGTCGACATACCGGTGACGGTGATGGTGAATGCCGAAGGCCAGGCGCTGCTGCGCGACGGGCTGATCAAGGGCAAGCGCATGTACAGCCTGACCTCGGACTATCTTTTCGGCCACGACCTCGCCAAGGCGGCCAAGAACTTCATCACGACCAACGGCGGCACGCTCATCGGCGACGAACTGATCGCCACCGACGCCACCGACTTCAGCCCCTACCTGCTCAAGATCCGGCAGGCGAAGCCCGACCTCATCGCCACCAATCTCGGCGGCAACCAGGTCACCAACTTCGTCAAACAGTACGCCGAATTCGGCCTGCCGTATCCGGTCGCCGGTTTCAACCTCAACACCGCGGACGCGTGGGCGGCGGGCGAGGGCAACCTCGGCGGCATCTGGCCCACCGTCTGGCACCACGAGATCGACACCCCGGGCACCAAGGCCTTCGTCGCCGCGTTCCGCAAGAAGCACGGCCATCCACCCGAGAACCACGCCTGGATCGAGTACGTGTCGCTGAAAATAATGGCGCAGGCCATGAACGAGACGAAATCGACCGACACGGACAAGCTGATAGCCTACTTCGAGAAGGAGCCGCAATTCGACCTGCTCAAGCCGCGCAAGGGCTACTTCCGCTCCTGGGACCATCAGATGATGCAGGAGGCCTATACGTTCACCGTCAAGCCCAAGGGCCAGGCGAAGGACAAGTGGGACATGCTCCAGTTCGGGCCGGCCGTCCCCACGCCGAACCAGCCGCTGGAACTGCTTGCAACGACGAAAGCGCAGAACACCTGCGTCTTTTAGAGCGAAGCCAGCTGCGGGTACCGCTGCGGCGCGCCGCAGCGGTACCCGCGGAAGGTGACGGTGGGTCACTGCCCACCGTGCCGCTGCCTGCTTGTGCATATTTGAATTGACCATGCAGATCCTGTTTCTGCTAGAACAGGTA
>JAENXP010000668.1 GCA_016649475.1 Burkholderiales bacterium
AGAAAAAGGGAGCAGCCAATGGCTGATGCCGAGAAAATCATCGAGATTCAGGTCCTGCGCTACCGCCCGGAGCAGGACAAAGAGCCCGTGCTGCAAAGCTACAAGGTTCCGTTCACCGACGACATGTCCGTGTTGCAGGGTTTGCAGTACATCAAGGATTACCTCGATGGCACGGTGAGCTTCCGCTGGTCCTGCCGCATGGCGATTTGCGGCAGCTGCGGCATGATGATCGACGGCAAGCCCAAGCTTTCGTGCAAGACCTTCCTGCGCGAGTACTATCCGCAGGGGCTGCGTGTGGATGCGCTGGCGCACCTGCCGATCGAGCGCGACCTGATGGTGTCGGTAGAAGACTTTGTCACCAAGCTCGAGAGCATCAAGCCTTATATCATTCCAAAGGAGAAACGCACGCTGGAGCAGGGCGAGTACCTGCAGACGCCCCAGCAGCGCGACATGTACGAGCAGTTCAGCTCCTGCATCAACTGCATGCTGTGCTACGCCGCCTGCCCGCAATACGGGCTCAATCCGAGTTTCACCGGACCGGGCATACTCGCGCTGATGCATCGCTATAACGCCGATTCGCGCGACGGCGGCCAGGCGGAGCGTCTGAACAGCCTTGGGCATGCGGACGAAGGCTTCTGGGGCTGCACCGCGGTTGGCTACTGCTCCGAGGTCTGTCCTAAGGGGGTGGACCCGGCCAACGCCATCAACCAGAACAAGATGAATAGCGCAATCAATTATTTCACCCGCTTCGTCACACCAGGGGAGGCAGACAAATGAGCAATCGTCGACCCTATGTCCGCTCGATGGATGGCTGGTGGAAGCGCGATCCGTATTTCATCCGCTACATGGCGCGCGAAGTCACGGCGGTATTCGTCGCCCTTTACGCAATCGTCCTGCTGTTCGGGCTGGTGCGCCTCGGCCAGGGCGAGGCCGCGTTCAACGGCTGGCTGCAGTACCTGAAAACCCCGTGGATGCTGGTGTTCCACCTGATTGTCCTCGCGGTCTTCTGCTACCACACCTGGAGCTGGTTCAATATCATGCCCAAGACCATGCCGATCATTTTCATTGGCGGCAAGCGCTTGCAACCGGGCACGATCACCGGCACCGGACTTGCTGCTTCCGTGGTCGCGTGCCTGGCCGTGTTATTCATCGTGCGGGGGATGAGCTAATGAAACGCTCCAACGAACCGATTTTCTGGTCCCTGTTCGGCGCCGGCGGCATGCTGGCGGCGCTGATCGGTCCGGCGCTGGTGTTTATTACCGGCATCGCCGTCCCGTTTGGCTTGGTTTTTTCGCCGGACACCATGAGCTATTCGAACATGCTCGCATTTTCCCAGGCTTGGACGGGCAAGATTATCCTGCTGGCCGTTATTGCGCTGTTCCTGTGGCATGCGGCACATCGCATACATATCCTGCTGCACGATTTTGGCGTCCATGCGGTGACGACGGTCAGGATTCTCTGTTATGGTGGCGCCTTTGTGGGAACCGTGATCGCCGCCTATACGCTGCTGACGATCAAGGCTTGAACTAGCGCCCGCACCATTGCAGACGCGAATTCGTGGAAAAGGTGCGGCGTGTCCGCACTTTTTCATTTAAGGACCGCCCGCAATCGGAGTGTGGTTGGGGCCCCCGCCCCAACCCGAGCCGGCACAGGCTTATTCTGGGCTTGTGCTTCGCGACGCGCAGAGTGCCGAGCAATCGGCTGTTGATGGAGTTTGGAAGTTATGCCCAATATTAAGTTGCCTGACGGTTCGGTACGCGAGTTTCCTCAACCGGTCACGGTGGCCGAGGTGGCGGCCAGCATCGGCCCGGGCCTGGCCAAGGCGGCGCTGGCCGGGCGTGTCGACGGCAGGTTGGTGGATACCAGCTTTCGCATCGACGCCGATGCGGAACTCGCCATTGTCACCGAACGCGACAAGGACGGCCTTGACCTCATCCGCCATTCCACCGCACACCTGCTCGCGTATGCGGTAAAAACGCTTTTCCCCGACGCACAGGTGACCATCGGCCCGGTGATCGAAAACGGCTTCTACTATGATTTTGCCTACAAGCGGCCGTTCACGCCGGAGGACCTTGTTGCCATCGAGAAGAAAATGTCCGAGCTGGCCAAAAAAGACTACCCGGTAACGCGCGAA
>JAENXP010000017.1 GCA_016649475.1 Burkholderiales bacterium
GGTACTTGAGCTTGAACACCACGGTGAAATGGTCCGGGGCGGTTACGCTTTCAACCATGTTGAAATGCGCCTTGCGCGCGCTTGCCACACCGGCCGGAGGAAAGATGATCTTCTGATAGGTGGCCACTATGTCCTGTGCGAACAACTTGTCGCCGTTGTGGAACTTGACGTCTTTGCGGATCTTAAACGTATAGGACTTGCCGCCGTCCGTCGGCGCCGGCACCTTGCCTTCGCAAAGATCGCAGACGAAGTCAGTGGTCGTTGAAGGATTGTTCGGATCTACCCGGATCAATACGCTGTAAAACGGCCGCAGCGGATGGACTATCGCGAAGGTAGTCTCTTTGTGTGCGTCGTAGCTAGGCGGCTCGGCAGGAACGACAAAATCGAGGATGCCGCCCCGTTTGGGGGTGACTGCCGCCGCCGGGCCTGCCGCGCTGATGCCGATCGCGATGCCCGCCAACACTGCGCACGCTGCTTTTAATCGTATGCTTTTCATTGGATCTCCTCGTTTGGTTAATCCAGCTTATTGTTCGACGGCCGCTACGCCATCGCGGGAGCTGCAATGGGCTGTGGGGAAACTTGCGCTGGAACAAGATCCCGCAATACCCGCACCCAGTCTACTATCGGTCTCAAGCACTTCTCCAAAAGCTGTCTACACGCGCGGACACGCGACCCAACGCCCGGGCTTCAGTTCGCGCAACTGCGGCACTTCCTGTTTGCAGCTATCGACCGCCAGCGGGCAACGCGGATGAAATACGCAGCCGCTGGGCGGATTGATGGGACTGGGGATTTCGCCTTTCATCACACGGTGTGCCCGCTGCTTTTCGACATCCGGATCCGGGATAGGCACGGCCTCGAGCAGCGCCTGAGTGTAGGGGTGCAGCGGATTGGAAAACAGCTCGTCGGAATCGGCGATCTCCACCAGCCGCCCCAAATACATCACGGCAACCCGATGGCACAGATGGTGCACTACGCTCAGATCGTGGGCGATGAACAGATACGCAAGATTGAACTGCTCGCGCAGGCTCTCCAGCAGATTGATCACCTGCGCCTGGATCGAAACGTCGAGGGCGGATACCGCCTCATCGCATACGATGAACTCCGGATTGAGCGACAGGGCGCGCGCAATGCCCACGCGCTGGCGCTGTCCGCCGCTCATCTCGTGCGGATAGCGGTCCATGAACTTCGGATTGAGCCCGCATACGGAAAGCAATTCCGCGACGCGTTGGTTACGTTCTTTCTCATTCGGATAGATGCCATGGACTTTCATCGGTTCCCCGATGATGCTGCCCACTTTCATCCGCGGGTTGAGCGAACTGTAGGGATCCTGGAAAATGACCTGCATCCGTTCGCGTTTTTCGTTCAGGGCTTTTCGATCGAGCTTGGTGAGGTTCTGTCCCTCGAAAATGATTTCCCCCGAGGTCGGCTTTTCCAGATGCAGGATGCAGCGCCCGGTGGTGGTCTTGCCGCAACCGGATTCGCCGACCAGCCCCAGGGTCTCGCCGCGTGCGATGGTAAAGCTCACATCATCGACCGCCTTGATCTTCGACGCTTTCTTGCGCGAAAGCAGTCCATCGGCGACGGTAAAGTGCATTTTCAAATTCCGCACCTCGAGCAGCGGTTGCTGCGTCTGCACCCCCGCGGACGCGCCGGAACTCACTGCCGGGCCTGCGACCGTGCTCATGACGCCTTCTCCAGCAGACGTTCAAGACGAGTCTTCTCGAAGCAGGCCGAGGCGTGGCCCGGTGCCAGTTCCTCGATCGGCGGCGCCTCCTTAGCGCAACGCTCGACCGCAAAACTGCAGCGCGGCCGATAGGCGCAACCAACGATCTCCCGGGTAAGATCGGGCGGGTGGCCGTCGATCGGAATCAAACGCTCACCCCGCGGCCGGTCCATGCGCGGAACACTGCGCAGCAGTCCCAGCGTGTAGGGATGACTCGGCCGGTGATAGATATCCTGGGCGGTCCCGCTTTCGACGATCTTGCCTGCGTACATGACATACACGCGGTCGGCGTATCGGGCCACGACCCCGAGGTTGTGCGTGATGACTACGAGTGCGACCCTCAGCCGTTTGGAGAGGTCCTTCATCAGCTCCAGGATTTGCGCCTGGATGGTGACATCGAGAGCGGTAGTCGGTTCGTCCGCAATGATGAGCTTGGGCTTGCACGAGAGCGCAAGCGCAATCATTACCCGCTGGCGCATACCGCCGCTCAGGTGGTGGGGGTACTGTTTTAACCGCCGCTCGGGCTCGGAAATTCCGACCATGCCGAGGAGCTCGATCGCCCGGGCTTGCGCCTCCTCGGGGCTGAGCTTGAGGTGGAGCTCCATGGTTTCGCAAAGCTGCAGACCGATGGTGAGCACCGGGTTGAGCGAGGTCATGGGTTCCTGGAAGACCATGCCGATCTGTCCCCCGCGCACCGCGCGGATTTCCGCATCGTCCATCGTGAGCAGGTTTCTACCGGCAAAGCGGATGCTGCCGCTGGCGATTCTTCCCGGTGGATCGGGAATCAGACGCAGGATAGACATCGCGTTCACGGATTTGCCGCAACCCGATTCGCCCACGATGCCGACGGTCTCGCCTTCGTTGACGAAGTACGAAACGCCGTCAACTGCGCGAACCATGCCGGCAGAAGTGTCGAACTGGGTGTAAAGATTCTCGACTTCGAGGAGTGCTCGCGTGTCGGTCATGCTCCTCCTTGGTGTCCCCTCTGTTGGGGGGCTGCTGACGTGAAGTTAGACACTTGCGCCATGCCTGTCAACCCTACTGCTGCTATTTGCGCTGATTTGCTCTTTGGTCCGATTACAATGGCGACTAGGCCAGTCGTCCTATTCCTTTGACGATCAGGGCGAGGGCGCCTGTGAGCAGGAGGATCTGCAGCGCTGCGAAGAAACGTGCCGGCGGGCTGGTGCGGAAGACGTGGGAGCCATACCAGGTCGCGGCGAGGACCAGCGGGGTCAGCAGCAGCCCTTCGGCCAGTAGGGTCAGCGTCATGCGGCCGGCCAGAATCACGACGATCATGCGCATGCACATGACCAGAACTGAAAGGACTACGTTGGTCCCGCGCAATGCGGCTGCGCTTGAACAGGCATGCTTCAGATAGACCACGAGGAAATAGAAGGCCCCGCCGCCGCTAAGTCCTCCCATGGTGCCGCCGACGAAGGAGAAGCTCGAGGCTACTCGCACGGAGCGAAGATTGACGTGGGCAGTAAGGCGCTGCATGACATTGAACCAATCCATCAGGACTATCATGCTGAGCAGGATGCCTAGCACCAGCACCAACCACTCGGCCGACAGGATCGTGAACAGCCAGGTTCCGAGCACGGTCCCGACCACCAGGCCCGCCATCAGTGGCCGTGCGACCTCCCAGTCCGCGTCTTTCAGCCCGCTGGGCAACAGGTTCACTTGCGCCACTATCGTGGTAAGCAGCGCCAGCAGGATGGCGTGATGGGGCCCCAGCAGGAAGGTCGTGATAAGCACTATGGGCATATTCGAGCCAAAGCCGAATGCACCGCGGATAAAGCAGCCGAACGCGTGTGCGGCAAAGACGATGGCGATTGCCCACCACGCGATGCCGGCAAATGGTTCCACGCCAGCTGGAAGCCAGTCGGGCATCAGTCACTCATGTTGGTCGGTTCATGAATCGACGCGGCTTAGGTTCGGCCGTTCAGCGCCACCGGTGCGCGGTAATGCCCCGGCCGGCAGGTAGTGCGATTCGGCTCACTTCCGGGCCTACGCCGCCGCCACTACGGTCAGGCCCTGAACTCCATTGGCCTCGATAGTCCTGGCGACCAGGCCGCTACGCTTTATCTCTTCGATGAACTCGCTCAGGTAGCGTGCGCCGGCGCTGCGGCCTTTGGGCGTGCCCGCCGCCTGCTGGACGGCGGTGAAATTGCCCTCGAGGATGCGCGACCCGGGTTGCTTTTCCTGATCGATCATCAGCCGCGGCCTGAGCCCCGCGAGCGCGTCGAGCTTGTCGTCCGTATAGCGCTTGAACGCGTTGTCCGAGCCTTTTTCGTGAACGAGCTTGGCCAGTTTCAGGCTGCGCGTGAGAAAGAGTTCGTAAGCGGTTTTTATCGGCGCCCCGATGCGCACGCCCTCGCGGTCGACGTCGGCGATGCTTTTAAGCGGCGAACCTGGCGGTACCAGATAGGTAGCCTCGATTTCCACATAGGCCGCGGTGAAATCGATATCCTTCGCGCGCTCGGGCTCGGCGGCGAGAAAGCCCACGTCCCACGCGCCGCTGGTCGCGGCGTCGGCCAGGGCGCCGGGATTCGGATAGGCTATAAGTTCCACCGGGACACCCAGCCGATGCCCCAGTTCCCTGCCCAGGTCCACCGCCACGCCGCCGTGTTCGCCGCTTGCCGGATCGGTTTTGGTGAGGAGAAAGTTCGACAGATTGATGCCGACACGCAGCCTGCCCGTGGGCGCGAGATCGGAAAGGACGGCGGCGGTGGCTTCAGTCATGGATTTTCCCTGGTGAGATCAAGGTTAAAGGAGTTTCACCGTGTGGAGCGACAGACCGGCGTGCTGCGCGCCTGGTGCCGGTGCGGAAATTGACATTCGCGCGTTTCTCCGTGCTCCACAGCTGGGCGAGCAGTGCCGCCGCCGCGGCCTTGCCCAGCACCGGTTGCGCGAGCTCGGTGAATTTGTCGTTCAGTTCCGCGTCGCTCAGCGGCAGCTCGGGATCGCCCTTGCGATAGGGCTGGAAGTGCGCGAATTTGCGTCCGTCCTTGAGTTCGATTTCCACCTGCGCCGCGCGCTGGCCCGGATAACCCTTGGACAATTCTGCATCGGCGACGCAGGCTATCTTCCTGATCATCGCGCGTATGTCGGCGTCGTTCAAACGATCGGGCAGGAAGGCGTTGAGCCGCACGCTGCCGTGTACCAGTGCATGCGCTACCGTGTACTGGATGCTGAACTTCGCCTGGTATTCGCCTTCCGGGTTGGCGTTGTCGATGATGTCCAGACCTGCCTTGTAGGTGGCGAGCTTGATGCATTTGACATCCTTGTGCGTGAACCCGTGCTCGCGTTGCAGGTGCAATACGCCGTCGATAGACGGGAAAGCGTGGCCGCAGCAGCCGTGATTCTTGAAAGTCACATGGACGATGTGATAATCCTCTCCGAGTCCGCGCGTGGCCTTGCTCCAGTCCGGATTCACGCTCATCGCATTGCCGAAGCCGGCTTCGCCTTCAAGTATGTCGAGCGCGCCGGTCACGCCTTTCATCGCCGCCATCGCCGCCCAGCAACCTGCATCCGCGGCATGGCCGCCATGCAGCGGTTTGGTCATCGCCTGCGACCGGAAGGCCTGCTGCAGACCCGAGGCAAAACTGCCGACGGTGGCAAGGGCGTGCATGAACTGTTCGCGCCTGGCGCCGAATATGGTCGCAGCCGCTGCCGCGGCACCAAACGCGCCGACCGTGCCGGTGGTGTGCCAGTATTTGTAGTGCGAGGGCATGATGGCCTCACCCAGCCGCGTCGAGATTTCATAGCCGACGATCACGCCGCGCAGAAATGTCTCGCCGCTGGCACCGCTGGTCTGCGCCGTGGCTAGCGCCGCCGAAATCACCGGACTGCCCGGGTGATAACCCGCGTCGCGGTAGATGTCGTCGAATTCCACCGAATGTGATGCGGCGCCGTTGATCAGCGCCGCGGCGCGCAGCGTCGCGCGCCGTCCTGTCCCCAGCCGTGCGCGGCCACGGTCCAGGTCTTCGGCAAACGCGTCTTCCAGCAGAACCGCCGGGGCCACGATGCTGCCCGGCAGCAAGGACGCATACCAGTCGATGACTGCGCGCTTGGCGTGGTGGATGACCTCGGGCGGCAGCGCGGAAGTTTGTTCGCGGGTCGCATAGTCGGCCAATTGTTGCATCAGCATGAGAACTCTCCTGAATATCCCGTCGCGTTTTCGTGGCCTGGCCCACAGCCGGCGTTCTAGAGTCTCACGATCAGGCCATCTACCGCGACTACACCTTGTTTTTTGACTATCAGCGGATTTATTTCCGCTACACCTACGTCCGCAAAGGCAGCCAGATTCGAGAACGCCGCCACGGCTTTTGCCAGCGCCGCGCAATCGCCAGGCGGCAAGCCACGGTAACCGCGGATCAGCGCCAGGCCCTTGACTTCGGCGATCATCTCCAACGCAATTTCCGGCGTCACCGGCGCGAGCCGCATGGCGAAGTCATGATAAATCTGGGCGAGCACGCCGCCGACGCCGATGACCACCAGCGGCCCGACCTGCGGATCGAGCTTGTAGCCGACGATGACTTCCGCAAGGCCTTGCTCCATGTGCTGCACGAGTATGCCGTTCAGCCGCGCTTGCGGATGTCGCGCGCGCACACGGGTCAGAATATTCTGCGCCGCCTGCTTCAGCGCCGCGGCGTCGCCGAGGTTCAGCGCAATGCCGCCGGCATCGGTTTTGTGCGCGATGTCTGGCGACAGTATCTTGGCGGCCACCGGAAACTCGATATTCACCTCGCTATCAATGTCGGCCATTACCGCGCTCTGCGCTTGCGGCACGCCCAGCGCGGCGAACACGGCGCAGGCTTGCTGTTCGTTCAAGTGCTGTTGTCCGCCCAGCAAGGCCCGCGCGGCTGCGGTATGCCGGACGTCAGGTTCCGGAATCGGTACCGGTGCCGTCCACTCATGCCAGGCGCGAATCGCGTCCGCGCAAGATTCCGGTGTGCGAAAGGCGGCGACGCCGGCCTGCGCCAGCAGCTTCAGCGAGGCTTCTGCATGCGGGGCGAGGAACACCGCCAGCAGCTTGTTGCGCCGATCGGCTTCGATGATGGGCTCGATCGCAATTTGCGGCTGGAATTGCGCCGAACTGCCGACGACGGCAAGCACCAGTTCGGAGTGATCGGATGCGAGCAGAGCGTTCAGCACTCCGCCATAGATCTCCTTTTTGGCGCCGGCCAGGGTCAGGTCGGTGACGCGCGACCCGTTGATGGTGATTTTTCGCTGCGCCAGCGCAGCTATCAGCGCGTCTGTGGGGCCAACGACATCGACGCCATAGGTGCCGATGCGGTCGACGACACAGGCTGCGCCGCCGCCGGTCGTGGTCATTACCGCGACGCGGCAGCGCTTGGCCGGTTTGCGGCCCTGGACCAGCGCTGGCAGTTCGAACAGCGTTTCCAGCGTGTCTACGCGCAGCATCCCGTGCGCCTTGAAGAAAGTATCAGCCGCTTCGGCGGTCCCTGCCATGGCGCCGGTGTGCGATGCCGCGAGGTCCTGGCCGGCTTCGGAACGGCCAAGTTTGTATACGATCACCGGCTTGCCGGCGTCAAAAGCGCGGCGGGCTGTGCGTGCGAGTTGCGGCGCATCGCGGATGGTTTCCATAAATAGCAGAATGGCTTCGGTGTGCGGATCGTCGACCAGCAGTCCGGCGAGTTCGGCGACGCCGAGGTCGGCTTCGTTCCCGACCGAAATCAGTTTGGAGAAGCCGACGCCGCGTCCTAGCCCGCGCGACATCAGTCCGCCCATCATGCTGCCTGATTGCGACACGATGGCGAGCCCGCCCGGCGTGATGTCGAGCTTTTCGAGCACGGCGTTCACCGACAGCGCAAGGTGCGTCTGCGTGCTGAGCAAGCCGATACAGTTCGGGCCGACGAGCCGCGTGCCGCTGCCGCGGATAATGGCATTCAGTTGCTGCTGCCTCTCGCGGCCGGCGGCGCCGGTTTCGGCGAATCCGTCGCTGTAGACGGTGACCACCGGGATGTTTTTGGCGACGCATTGTTGCAGCGCCGCCGGCACGGCAGTGGTCGTCACCATGATGAATGCGTGGTCGACGGCCCCAGGCACAGCGGCAATATCCGGGTAGGCCTTTTCGCCGAAAATTTCGCTGCGCCCGGGATTCACTGGAACAATACGGCCGGCGTAGCCGTGTTTGCGCAGGAAACGCTGCGGCCGCGACGTGTTCTTGTGCTCGTCGCCGGAGGCGCCGATCAGCGCGATGCTGCGGGGATCGAAGATCGCGTTATAAAGTTCTTGGTCAGACATAAGCATCTAAAGCCTTGGCCGCCGCGGGCCAGGAGAACTCGGTGTATGCCCGGCAAGAGGATACCGGTCATCTGGACATCCACTCTTTGCGCCCTCATTGGTCAAAACGGATTCAGGTTTTCGGAGGCCGCTGCGAAAAGCTACGCTCGAACACGCCTTCGGCAATACGATTTTTCAGGATCTCGATGGATCCGCCGGCGATCATCCAGCCGCGGCATTTGCGGAAGCAATACTCCACCAGCGTCTCCTCGGTGTAGCCGATGCCGCCCATGACCTGCATGGCTTCGTTGCAGATGTCGAAGCCGGCCTGGTTGCAGAACGCCTTGGCGATGGCGGTTTCCTCGGCCGATGGAATGCCGTCGTCGGCGTTGGCCGCGGCGCGGTAGAGCAAGAGCTGGCCGGCGTCGAGCTGCATTTTCATATCCGCGAATTTCCACTGCAGGCCCTGGAATTCGCACAGCAGCCGGCCGAACTGCTTGCGCTGCTGCGCCCATTCACGCGCCACGTTGTAGGCATAGCGCCCCAAGGCGAGCGACCGGGCGGCATTGCCTATACGCTCGACATTGAAGCCGGCGATCTGCTTTTTGAAGCCGCCCTGTTTGAGTACGACGTTCTCCGGGCCGACATAGACGTTGTCGAGATAGGTCTGCACCCACGCTTCGCCGTTAAAGAATTTCGACGGTACGCCCTGCGTGAAGCCCTCGGCATTGCGCGGAATCAGCACCGAGCCAATGCCGCCCACTCCCGGTCCGAAGCGCACATAGGTCAACATGACTTCGGCGTACGAGGCGTGGGTCTGGAAAACCTTGACGCCGTTGATGCGGTAGCCGTCGCCGTCTGGCGTGGCTGTGGTCTTCAGATCGGTAACCGCAGAGCCCGCTTCCGGCTCGGTCATGCCTACGGTGATCACCGACTCGCCCTTAAGAATCTTGGTGAGATAGCGGGCTTTCTGGTCCGGCGTGCCGTACTCGGCGAGCACGCGCACCGGGCCGAAATTGCCGGCTTGGATCACGTCGGCGCTGCGCGGACAGACCGACGCGACGGTTTCGATAGCAATAACAGCGTCCATCAGTGTGCCGCCCTGACCGCCGTCTTCCTCTTTCATCGCGATGCCCATCAGTCCCTGTTCAGCCATCAGCGTCGCGACTTCCCAGGGGTGTTCTTCCTGGTGTGCGCGTTTCAGCGCGTCGGCACGCAAATGACGCTCGGCGAAGCCGTGTACTGCATCACGAAACTGTTTCTGCTCAAGGCTCAGCTGGAAATTCATGATATTAAGCAAGGTGTGGCGTAGGCAGTCATGTTACCGCTTGCGGCATTTCGAGCGGCGGGAAATTCAACCCCGCCGGTCTTGGCATGCCCGTCCAATGGCAACGGTCTTGCGCTGATTGCGCGCTATCGAGCAATATATCCGGAGCATATTGCACCTGCGCCGTGCCGATTTCAATGCCGGGTGGGTCGCCTGGCCTAGCGCTTTGGGCGTCGGGACTTGGAGTGCATCAGCTAATGACGCGGTACCTCTTTTCATACTCCCTAATATTTGCCGCTGCAAAATTCATTTTGCAGCAGGCTCTCAGTGAGCATGAGGTACTCGCGCAGGCTCGAAGCGAGGTTTTCTGCCGACATCGCTTTTGGGTTAAAGTCCTGAATCACCGGTATGGCCCGTGCCAAAATCTGTTATGCGTCCTGGGGACATGAATAAGAAGCGACAATTCAATAGCAGCGCGGATTCCCGCCGGCTTTCACGTTTCTGCATCAAGTGACAGGGATTTCATTGCCGTCCAATTGGATGAAGCGGGAAGTTATTGTGCCGCTGCAGGCGCTGACGGTACCACCGCGCCCTTGTACCGCCTGTTCCAGCGTTTGAACGCGAGACACGCATGACTTGGGACCCGCAGCAGTACGCACGCTTTTCCGGGCAGCGCCTGCGCCCGGCGCTGGATCTCATTGCGCGCATTCCCGCCGAATATCCCCGGACCGTGGTCGATCTGGGTTGTGGCACCGGCAATGTCACCAGGATACTGCGTGAGCGCTGGCCTCGCGCCGGCATTACCGGCGTAGACGGCTCCCCGCAGATGTTGACCGAGGCCAGAAAGGTGGAGTCGAACATAGCCTGGGAACACATCGATGTTGCCGCATGGAGTCCACCGGAGAAATTCGAACTGGTCTTTTCCAACGCGGCGCTACACTGGCTGGATGATCATCCGGCGTTGTTCGCGCGCCTGTGTGGAAAGGTCGCCGCGGGTGGCGTGCTGGCGGTGCAGATGCCGCGCAATTTCGGCGCGCCTTCGCACACACTCATACACGAACTCGCGGCTAGCCCGCCGTGGCGCGAAGCGCTTTCGGGGTTGTTGCGGCCGCAACCCGTGCTTGCGCCCGATGCCTACTACCGCCTGCTTGCCCCGGCGGCGCGCACCCTCGACATCTGGGAAACCGAATACCTGCAAGTCCTCGAAGGTGAAAACCCGGTCGCCGAGTGGACCAAGGGGACTTGGCTCGCGCCCTTGCTCGCCGCGCTCGCGCCAGCGGCGCGCGCTGCTTTTGAAGCAGAATATCGACGCCGGGTGTTGCAGGCCTATCCGAAGCAGCCTGACGGTAAAACCCTGTTTCCTTTCCGGCGCTTGTTTATCGTCGCCGGCGTTTAGGCAGTCCAGCTATCTGCCGCCGGTACATAAAGCCGAGTGGTTCGTTGTAGAATGTAAAAAAAAGCAATATCGCCAGCCAGCGGGCGCGCCAGATCGCCAGGCTCATTCCTTTACACCAATATTTAGTGAGTAGACCAAATATGAACCCATCCAATTCCAGCAACACTGCCGCTGCAAGCGTTCCTGAATACGTCAGACACCGCGGTGTTAGGGAATGGGTTGCTCGCATGGCGCAGCTCGCGAAGCCGGAGCGTGTTATCTGGTGCGACGGCTCGCAGGAGGAGTACGAGCGCCTGTGCCAGGAAATGGTCGCCTCCGGAATGATGAAACGGCTCAATCCCAAACTGCGCCCCAACAGCTACCTTGCGCTGTCGGATCCGTCCGATGTCGCGCGGGTAGAGGAACGCACCTTCATTTGCAGCGCTAAGCAGGATGACGCCGGCCCAACCAATAACTGGATCGCGCCGTCCGAAATGCGCGCTAAGCTTAACGGCCTGTTTGAAGGCTGCATGCGCGGCCGCACCATGTACGTAGTGCCGTTCTCGATGGGGCCTCTGGGTTCGCCCATCGCCCACGTCGGCGTTGAGCTCTCGGATTCGCCCTACGTGGTGGTGAGCATGAAGATCATGACCCGCATGGGGCGGGCGGTGTTTGACGTGCTCGGTGAGGACGGAAATTTTGTTCCGTGCGTGCACTCGGTTGGTGCTCCGCTGGTGGCCGGCGAGAAATCAGCACGCTGGCCCTGCAACGCGGAAAAATGGATAGTGCATTTTCCGGAAACGCGGGAAATCTGGTCCTACGGCTCGGGCTATGGCGGCAATGCGCTGCTGGGGAAGAAATGCCTGGCGCTGCGCATCGCCTCGGTGATGGCGCGCGACCAGGGTTGGCTGGCCGAGCACATGCTGATTCTTGGCATTACCAATCCGCAAGGGCAGAAGAATTATGTCGCGGCCGCGTTTCCCAGCGCGTGCGGCAAGACCAATCTCGCGATGCTGGTCCCCCCTGCGGGATTCGAGGGTTGGAAAGTGGAAACCGTGGGCGAGGATATTGCCTGGATCAAACCTCACGAGGACGGCAAGTTTTACGCGATCAACCCTGAGGCGGGCTATTTCGGCGTGGCTCCCGGTACCAATGTCCACAGCAACCCCAACTGCATGAAATCAATAGCAAGCGACACCATATTTACCAACGTTGGCGAGACGCCGGAGGGCGACATCTGGTGGGAAGGGATGACCGATACGCCGCCGGCCAAGCTCACCGACTGGACCGGACAGGCGTGGACCCCGGGATGTGGTCGCAATGCGGCGCACCCGAATGCGCGTTTCACCGTTCCGGCGACGCAGTGTCCCTCGCTCGATCCCGCCTGGGACGATCCGAACGGTTTGCCGATTTCCGCCTTCCTGTTCGGCGGACGGCGTTCGGATACCACGCCGCTGGTGGTCGAAGCCTTCAACTGGGAGGATGGGGTGTACAAGGCCGCGACCATGGGTTCCGAAACCACTGCCGCCATAGTCGGCCAGGTCGGCGTAGTGCGCCGCGACCCTTTTGCGATGATCGCTTTTTGCGGTTACCACATGGGCGATTATTTCAAGCATTGGCTCGCCGTCGGCAAGAAAGTGAAACGGCCGCCGCACATCTTCCAGGTTAATTGGTTCCGCAAGGATGCCAAGGGCAAGTTCGTCTGGCCCGGATTCGGCGAGAACATGCGCGTACTCAGCTGGATCGTAGGACGCTGCCAGGGCCATGCGCACGCTGTAGAGACGCCGCTGGGCTGGATGCCCGAGTTCGACGATCTGCATTGGCAGGGGCTGGAATTCAGCGCCGAAAAATTTGCCAGCGTGACCAACATAGACGGTGCGGCGTGGGGGCGCGAACTGCAGTTGCATGACGAACTGTTCGCCAAGCTCAAGGACAAGCTGCCGCAAGCGCTGGTGCTGGAGCGCCAGCTGCTGGAGACGCGCCTCGCGCCCTGAGGGCGCGGTGCAGATGAGGATATAGTTTCCCGCATACTCACCTCATTCGGCGGGAGCTTGAGTCCCGCCGCAACCAGCGTTGAGAAAGGGTTTTACATGGGCCAGGTTTTCCACCGCAATCCAAAGAACGAATATCCGGTTGCAGTCGGCGGCGACGGGCCTTATGTCATAGACAGGGACGGCAAACGCTATCTCGATGCCTGCAGCGGCGCGGCGGTATCCTGCCTGGGTCACAGCGATCGCGAGGTGATCGACGCGATCAAGGCGCAGCTGGATCAGCTGCCGTTTA
>JAENXP010000423.1 GCA_016649475.1 Burkholderiales bacterium
AAACGTAACGGGATTGGAACCTTGAGCAGCCGTGTCGCGCGTGCGACCTGCCTGCTCGCGCTGTTGCTGCCCGTACTCGCGTTCGCCTCCGACCGGGTGCCCAAGCCGGTCATCGACATCGACAAGCCGGGCAAGTGCGTGGAAGACGCGGCGACCATGCGCAGGGAGCATCCGGACCTGCTGAAACATCAGCGCGACCTGACGATGCACGAGGGCATACGCACGCGCAAGTACAGCCTGAAGGAGTGCGTTGCATGTCACGCCAGCACCAGGACCGGCAGCGTGCTTGGTGAGAAGGGTTTCTGTCAGAGCTGCCACAATTACGCGAGCGTCAGTATCGATTGCTTCCGCTGCCACTCGTCCAAGCCGAAGCCCTCCTCCGGAGCGAAACCATGAGCGCCGACAGGAACGACGGCTTCAGCCGGCGCGGGTTTCTCGCCATCTCCGCGGCCACCCTGGGCGGGGTGATGCTGGCGCCGGGCATCCGCCTGATCGAGATTGCCGGCGCGCGCGCGCCGGAACAGGCGGTGTCCAAGAAGGTGCGCTGGGGCCTGCTGATCGACACCAATAAATGCGCTCCCGGCTGCGACGATTGCGTCAAGGCCTGCGCCACCGAGAACGGACTCAAGGACACCGGGCATCCGCGCACCGACCCGCAGTGGATACGCAAGGTCGAATTGAAGGACATGCGCACCGGCCGAACCAGTTCCGTGCCGGTGATGTGCCAGCATTGCGAGCATCCGCCCTGCGTCGACGTCTGTCCCACCGGCGCCTCGTTCAAACGCGCCGACGGCATCGTGCTGGTCGACCGGCACATCTGCATCGGCTGCCGCTATTGCATCATGGCCTGCCCGTACAAGGCGCGCACGATAGTGTTCGAGGCTATTACCGACCAGAACCCGGACGTGCCGCGGGGCAATGGTTGCGCGGAGAGTTGCACGCTGTGCGTGCACCGCGTCGACCGCGACCAGCAGCCCGCCTGCGTAGAAGCCTGTACCAAGGCTGGGCACAATGCGATGATCTTCGGCGACCTGAACGATCCGCAGAGCGAGATTGCACGGCGCGTCGCAAAATACGCCAGCACGCAGATCCGGGCCGACCTGAAACTCAATCCCGGCGTGCGCTATCAAGGACTGTGACATGGCCGAATCCCTGACCTATTGCGAACTCGGCGGCAGCGGCCGCCGTTACTGGGCGCTGCTCGCATTGCTCGCCGTTCCCCTCGCGCTGGGCGCGGTTGCCTATTTCTACATCGAGCACCACGGCCATATCGCGACCGGCATGGACAACCAGATCGTCTGGGGCATGCCGCATGTGTTCGCGGTATTTCTGGTGATCGCCGCAACCGGTGCGCTCAATATCGCCATGGCGGCCTCGGTGTTCGGCAAGACCATCTACAGGCCGGTGGCTCCGCTGTCGGCGCTGGTGTCCCTGGCGCTGCTGGTCGGCGGCCTGGCGGTGCTGATGCTCGATCTGGGCCGTTCCGACCGCATGATCGTGGCGATAACGAAATTGAATCCTGAATCGCTATTCGCCCGCAGGGTCATTTTCTACGACGGTTTCATGGTCAGTGTCGGGGTGTATCTCTGGTTCCTGCTCGAGCGGCGCATGAACCGCTATATCAAGCCGGCAGCCATCGTGGCTTTCTTGTGGCAGCTGCTGCTGATCACCAGCACGGGTCTGGAGTTCGGTTTTAATTTTCGCGCGGTCTACGATTCCGTGCTGTACGCACCGATGTTCATCGCGTTTTCTTCGGCTTACGGCGCGGCGGTACTGATTCTGGTCCTGCTCGCCGTTTGCGGCTGGGAACAAAGACCTGTTTCAGACGAGTTGTTGCGCCAGCTCAAGAATTGGCTGGGCATTTCCGTCGGAGCTTCTCTGTTCTTCGCAGTACTGTTTCTCGGCACCAAGTACGAACTCGTGCGCTCGCGCGACGTCGCGCGTTTTCTGCTGTTCGACGGCGGCGTGTACACGGCGCTGCTCTGGTTGGGCCAGATAGCCATCGGCGGCATCGTGCCTCTCGTGCTGCTGTTGCGCTCGCCGCTCAGGCGCAGCGTCCTCACCTGGGCCTGCGTTCTGGTGATCCTGGGCGGGCTGGCGCAGATGTACGTCACCCTGATAGGCGGGCAGGCCTATCCGCAAATCCTGTTTCCCGGACTGGTCGAATCCAGCAGTTTTTTCGATGGCGAGATCCATCCCTATACGCCGAGCCTGGTGGAAATTCTGCTCGGACTGGGCGCGGTGGCGCTTGCGGCGGCCATCATCGCCGTTGCTCTGCGTGCGCTTGCCATGCTGCCGACGCGGCTGGACCGGCCCGCCGAGCCGCAGGTCTGAGCCCGCGCCCGCCGCCGCTAGCGCAATAGCATGCACCGGTTCCTGGTTTCAGCCGCGCGCAAGTCTTCGGGCAAGACCAGCGTAAGCATCGGCCTGGCGGCGGAATTGTCGCGGCGCGGTCTCGCCGTACAGACATTCAAGAAGGGCCCGGATTACATCGATCCGATCTGGCTCTCTGCTGCGACCGGCCGCAACTGCCGCAATCTGGACTTCAATTTGTCCACTCCGGAACAACTGCAGCAAGAATTCGCGCGCCATAGCGCCGGCGCCAATGTATGCCTGGTCGAAGGCAACAAGGGCCTGTACGACGGACTCGATCTGCATGGCAAAAACAGCAATGCCGCGCTTGCGCAGCTGCTGGACCTGCCGGTGGTGCTGGTGCTGGACGCGCGCGGCATGACCCGCGGCATCGCACCGCTGATACTCGGCTATCAGGCTTTCGAGCGCTCGCTGGGCATTGCCGGCGTGATCCTGTCCAGGGTCGGCGGCGCGCGCCATGAATCCAAGTTGCGCGCGGTGATAGAACACTACACCGACGTGCCGGTGCTGGGTGCGGTGCAGGAGGATCCACGGCTTGCGATCGCAGAGCGCCACATCGGCCTGATGCCGGCCCACGAGGACGGCGCCGCGCATACCCGCATCGCGCTGCTCGCCGCGGCCGTGGCAAAACAGGTCGATTTGGAACGCTTGCTCGCACTTACGACCAGCCGGGGGGTGTTGCCCCCTGCGCCGCCGCCGGCGCCTTCGCCCCGGTCGGGCGTGCGCATAGGCATCGCGCGCGACCGCGCATTCGGGTTCTACTATCCGGACGACCTCGAGGCGCTGGAACTTGCCGGCGCGGAACTGCTGTTTTTCGACACGCTGCGCGATGCGCACCTGCCGCGGGTGGACGGGCTCATCATCGGTGGCGGCTTTCCGGAAATGTTCATGCGCGAGCTCGAGGCAAATACCGCGATGCGCAGCGAAATACTCGCGGCGATCCATGCGGGCATGCCCGCATATGCCGAATGCGGCGGACTCATGTACCTCGCGCGCTCGCTTTGCTGGCGCGGCGACACGCGCCGCATGGTGGGTGCGATCGCGGGCGACGTGGTGATGCACGAGCGGCCGGTCGGCCGCGGTTACGTCAGAC
>JAENXP010000388.1 GCA_016649475.1 Burkholderiales bacterium
CCAGCGCCGCGAACAAGGCCAGAATGAGAGTCCCTGACACCTTGAAAAACGTTCTCATGATATTTCGCTCCGGTTGCTAAGCACGAACTCAGGTTAGCAAGTTCGCGCGACCGCAGTGGTAAGGAATTGTTTCAATTTGTAAGCCCTGCGCGCTCGCGCAGCGGGCCGGCGCGACGCCGGCCCAGTATCGGCGGCCGGGCGTTTCAGCCTCCCGCAAGCTCCTTGCGCACGAGGGCCGCGCCTGCGCCCAGGGCCTTGAGCTTGCCGCGCGCGACCTCGCGCGCCAACGGCACCATGCCGCAGTTGGTGCAGGGATAGAGCTTTTCCGGCGCGACGTATTTCAAGGCCGCGCGCAGGATCTTGGCAACTTGCTCCGGCGTCTCGATTTCGTCGCTGGCGACGTCGATCGCGCCGACCATGATGTCCTTGCCCCGGAGCAATTCGACCAACTCCAGCGGCACATGGGAGTTGGCGCATTCCAGCGATACCTGATCGATTTTCGATTTCGCCAGCAGCGGAAAAGTGGATTCGTACTGGCGCCATTCCGAGCCCAGGGTCTTCTTCCAGTCGTTATTGGCCTTGATGCCGTAGCCGTAGCAGATGTGCACCGCGGTCTTGCACTTGAGTCCGGCCGCGGCGGCCTCGAGCGTCTCTATGCCCCAGTCGCGCACCTCGTCCATGAATACGTTGAACGCGGGCTCGTCGAACTGAATCACGTTGATGCCCAGGGCCTCGAGTTCGCGCGCCTCGGCATTCAGAACCTTGGCGAACTCGCGCGCCAGCTTCTCACGGCTCTTGTAATAGCCGTCGTAGAGCGTGTCCACCATGGTCATCGGGCCGGGCAGGGTGAATTTCACCGGCCTGTCGGTTGCAGAGCGCAGGAATTTGGCGTGCTCGGCAAACACCGGCCGCGTGCGCGCCACCGGACCCACCACCATCGGCACGTCGGCGTCGTAGCGGTTGCGGATGCGCACCGTTTTCTTGTTCGCAAAATCGACCCCGTCGAGGTTCTCGATCAAGGTGGTGACGAAATGCCGGCGCGTCTGTTCGCCGTCGCCGACGATGTCGATGCCTGCCGATTCCTGGTCGCGCAGAACGAGACGCACCGCGTCCTGCATGCCCTCTGTGAGCGCCTCGTCCTGCAACAACCAGGGTGCCCAGAGTTTCTTCGGCTCGGCCAGCCAGGCGGGTTTGGGCAAGCTGCCGACGATGGTGGTTTGCAGCAGGGAATTTTTCATGATGCGCTCCGGGATCCGATCAATGAATAGTATGCCCTAAGTTTCAGTACTTCGGACGGCAGTACCGGGTGCTCGCGCGTTTTCGATTAATATGGCGGACTTTCAAGCAGAGGAGGGGCTATGGGCAAAACCGTGGATTATTATTTTTCGCCGACTTCACCCTGGACCTACCTGGGACACGCGCGGTTTGCCGACATGGCGCAGCGCCACGGTGCCGTGGTCAAGGTGAAGCCGGTCGACTACGGCAAAATATTTCCGGTCTCCGGCGGTCTGCCCTTGCCGAAACGCGCGCCGCAGCGCCAGGCCTATCGCCTGATGGAACTCAAGCGCTTTCGCGACTACCTCAAATTGCCGCTCAACCTGCAGCCGAGGTTTTTCCCGGCGCCGGGTGATCTGGCGGCGCAATTCATCGTCGCCGCGGGCCGGGCCGGCGGCAGCGATGCGGCGATGCGGCTAGCGGGCGCCGTGCTGCGCGCCTGCTGGGCGGAGGAGCGCAACATCGCCGATGCCGAGACCCTGGGCGCGGTGTGCAAGGAACAGGGCTTGGACGCCGCGGCGCTCACGGCCGCGGCGAACTCGGACGCGGTGAAGGCAGAGTACGGGGGCTATACGCAGGAGGCCATCGAGCGCAATGTGTTCGGCGCGCCGACCTTTGTCATCGGCGGCGAGATTTTCTGGGGCCAGGACCGGCTCGAGTTCGTGGAGCGTGCGCTTGCCTCGAAGTAGCTATCGTCAGTAGCGGCCGCCGAGCTGGTAGAAGGTGATCTTCGCGAGTTCGAGGAGAACATTGCGCGCGGCGTCCTGGTCTTTCCACCACGACGAAGGAAAAGAATCGTAGCTGGTCGCGATCATGCGAATGCTGGCCAGAGGCAGGGCATCGGAAAAAATCATCCGCGCGCGGCGCAGATGATAGGGCGAAGTCACCACCAGCAATCTGGGCGCGCGCTTGGCGAACAATGCGCGCGCCGCCTGCGCCTCCGCCGCGGTGCTGATCAGATCCTTGCCCAGGAATTCGATCGCGCTCGCGGGTACGCCTTTTTTCATCAGCACCTGGCGCATGATCTCTTCGTCGCGCGGATAGGGTATGCCCGACGCATCCAGCAGGCGGTAATCGTCCTTGCGCGCGGGCGCGCTGACGTAGATCCTGGGCGCGAGCCCGCGGCGGTAGAGGTCGGCCGCCTGGAACGGCCGCGAAAAGTCGCCGCCGAGCACCAAAATGGCGTCGGCCTTCAGCGGCCGGTCCGCGGCGCTGAGCCATCCCCCGGCGTAAAACAGGCCGACCGCCGCGCCGATGGCAATTGCGATGGACGCGACAAGCAGAAACAGCCCGCATTTCTTGGCACAATGCATAATATCGACCAGCTCAAAATTTGAAAGTGCGCCAGTTTGCGCATGAGCCGGGAAAATTACAAGAACCACGGGTCATATCGGATTTGGCGAAATGACCCCTGATCTGGGGGAGCGCGAGGGGATATATCCCCTCTATTCATGAGTTCAAAAGCCAAAAGCTGGTTCGGCCGGCGCAGCGCCAGTGTAGAGGTGAGCGAGGAAGACGGCGTGCGCTCGCTGCACCTGGGCGGCGACGCCATCCAGAGTTCCATCAGGCTGGACCGACCGGACGAGCTGGCGCTCGACTACACGCGCGCGATGATGGCATTCCTGCTGTTTCTACCGCAGCCGCGCGAGGCGCTCATGATCGGCCTCGGCGGCGGCTCGATGGCGCGCTATATCCACCAGCGCATGCCGGGAACGCGCACTACGGTGGTCGAGATCAACGCCAGGGTACTGGCGGCGGCGCGCAGCATGTTCCATTTTCCCGCGGACGACGCGCGCCTGAGCGTCGAAATCGCCGACGGCGCCGATTACGTCGCCGGGCACGCCGAGTCGGCCGATGTACTGCTGGTGGACGGTTTCGACGATGGTAAACAGCCACCGGCCCTGTGCACCCAGGCGTTCTACGACGCGGCCTATGCCGCCCTTCGCCCCGGGGGAGTGATGACGGTCAATTTCATGGCGGAAGAAAAGAAACTCGATGTCTTCCTGCAGCGCATCGAGAACAGCTTCGACGAGCGGGTGATCTGTCTCAAGGCGGCCGACCGGGTCAACCTCATCGCCTTCGCCTTCAAGGGCCACCCGCGCGAGCTCTCCTGGGCGGAGCTGAAAAAGCGCGCGCAGCTGTTGAAAAAAACACACGATCTGCCGTTCGAGGACTTCATCACCGGGCTGAAGGAACTCAACCCGCATACGCGCGCCAAGCTCAGACTGTGCTCGGCTGCGGCCGGTTGAGAGGCATCGCCCGAGGGCAGCCTTCAGGGCGCGAACGCAGTTTTGATTCTTCCCGCAAGCGTTGCCGGACTCTCGGCTGCGTCCAGCCGCAGCGCGTCCTGCGGCAGCTCGAGGATCGCGAGCTGCGAGTCGAGCAGCTTCGGGTTCATGTAGTGGCCCCGGCGCGCAGCGAGGCGTGCGCGGATGAG
>JAENXP010000406.1 GCA_016649475.1 Burkholderiales bacterium
AATTCCGCATGCTCCGGAAAAAAGCAGAAGATACCGCCGGTGATCATAAATTGGGCGCACCGAAAAACACAAGTTCCGACTGTCTCCCGCGACTGGCATCATCGCCTCATTGCCCTGGGTTCGCAAGGTTTGCGCCGCGGTTGGGGTGCGCCGCCGATATCCCCTACAATGATTGCGGTCGGCGCAGTCTGGTTGCAACGGCCGGTGCCTTTCGGTTTGCGTACAGGAGTTGCAATAATGACCAATCCAAAAAACGGTCCGCCCCAAGAGCGCTCTCTCGAGCAGGCGCTGGTGCGCTGGGAAGCACGCTTCAGCGTGGGTGAATATCTGTTCGGAGAGCGTCCAAACGCTTATCTGGCTTCCCAAGCCGCGTTGCTCGCCAGGGGCAGCCGCGCGCTGTCGATCGCCGACGGCGAAGGCCGCAACAGCGTCTGGCTGGCCGAGCAGGGACTGCGCGTCGATGCCTTCGATTTCTCGCCCACCGCGGTGGCCAAAGCCGAGCGGCTCGCCCTGAACCGCGGGGTGCACGTCCGCTTCAATGTATCCGAGACCTTTGCATGGAGCTGGGAGCCTTGCGCCTACGATATGGTTGCTGCGATATTCATTCAGTATGCGTCGCCGGCCGTGCGCCAGAGGCTGTTTCCGCTGATCAAGCAGACGCTGAAGCCGGGCGGACTACTTATACTTCAGGGGTATCGCACGGAACAACTGGCATATGGCACCGGCGGTCCGCCCGAAGCAGACCACCTCTATACCGAAGCCATGATCCGTAAAGCGCTGAACGACATGGATATCATCGAACTTCGCTGCTACGACGAACATGTAAACGAAGGCAAAGGGCACGCCGGCCCTTCGGCGCTGATGGGAGCGCTGGCGCGCAAACGCTAGTGCGCGCGGCAGCTATCATGGACCAGCGCGGTCCGCGCTGCCCGCGCATTATCTGACGATCAGCACCGGAATCGTCGTGTGGGTCAGCACTTTCTGCGTTTCGCTGCCCATGAGAAAACCGGATATGCCACGGCGTCCATGCGAGGCCATTACGATCAGATCACAGTGTTGCTCGCTGGCAATGCGGATGATGGCTTCGTAGGTAGAGTAACCCGCGACGAACGCCGTCTCCGCTTTCACCCCCTTTGTTGCGGCTATCTCCTGGGCGGCGTCGAGCAGCTTGCGCTCTTCGTCTTCGATTTCCTGCATCACTAATTTCCCGCCCAGATCGCGCATGGCGCCGCCTTCGACATGGTGCGGAGACTCTATCGGAGATCTGACGTGGAGCAGCAGAAGCTGCGCCCCCAGGGATTGCGCGAGCTGAGCGGCAGTCGCGACCGCCCGATTGGAAAAGCCGGAGCCGTCGGTGGGTACCAGGATGTTTTTGAACATGAGAGGCCTTCCGTAAGCGCAACACTAGAAGCATCTACAGGATAAGCAGAGGAAATGCTCTTGCTCGTCAGTTCCGAAAAGGTTGCTTAGGTTTCGTTTCAAAATGTTGGGATATCTCCGCTCATGCTCCCCCATATTCGCCCGCTGCGAAACTTATATTGCAACCGGTTCTCAGACTACAGGCGGGAATCCGTAGTTGGGCGGCGCCGCTTTGCGTCCGCCCGCCTGCAAACATGTTTCGACCGTCTGCAACAGCTGTTCGCGCGTTATCGGTTTCATCAGAAAGTCGGCGGCGCCGAGTTCCACTGCCCTGGCCATGACGTTGCTGTCGCTGCGGCCGGATATAAAAACCACCGGGATCGAAGCCGATTGCGCATCGGCCTGCATCAGCGAGAACAATTCGAGGCCGTTCAGAAACGGCATGCTGATGTCGCACAGGACCAGGGCGGGCGGGTTCGCGAGCAGCGCCTTGCCGCCTTCGACGCCATCTTCCGCCACCTCGGCGGCGTAGCCCGCGGCCGTAAGATGCATGCGCAAAACGTCGGCGAATTCCAGATCGTCGTCTATGATCAAAATGCGGATGGTGCTGCGATCTGGCATAAGCTGGCTGCAATCCTGGGGTACATGTGCACGGTTTCGCCAAAAATGTAGACCGGCGGCGAAACAAAGTCAATGTTGTGTGCCGACGTGCGCCGGCGCCTTGCGCGATGGGCGGATGCGCGCATTTCAATCCCATAGCCATGCCGCTCCGCGCACGCCGGAAGCGTCGCCATGGCGGCTTTTCAGGAACCGGGTGGCGATCTGATCGGAGAACACATGCGGCACCCAGAGTTTCGGTACCTTGGTGTACAGGCGATCTAGATTCGACAGGCCGCCCCCGAGCACGATCGCGTCCGGGTCGAGGATGTTGATAACTTCGGCAAGAGCGCGGCCGAGCCTGGCTTCGTACCGGCTTAGCGTCGCTTCGCAGGCCGTGTCGCCGTCCTCGGCGCGGGCAGCGATTTCCGCCGGTTGCAGGCTTTCTCCGCAGGATTGCTCATGGTCACGGCGCATGGCGGGACCGGAAAGAAAGGTCTCGACGCAGCCGCTGCGGCCACAGTAGCAGCGAGGCCGCTCGGCCTCGTCGCCGGGCAGGCGGTTGTGGCCCCATTCTCCGGCAATCGCGTTCGCCCCTGCGAGGACTTTGCCCTGCACCACGAGACCTCCGCCAACGCCCGTGCCGAGAATCACGCCGAATACCACCTCGCAGCCCGCCGCGGCACCATCGCAGGCCTCGGAAAGCGCAAAGCAATTGGCGTCGTTCGCGAGCCGCACTTCGCGTCGCAGCAGCGTTTGCAGGTCATGTCTCAGGGGGCGGCCGATCAGCCAGGTCGAGTTCGCGTTCTTGATCAGCCCGGTGACACGCGATTGCGCTCCGGGAATGCCAATGCCGAGCGAGCCGCGCCGGCCCAGGTCGCTTTCAGCCTGTTCGACCAGGCCGGCGATTGCCGCCAGCGTGCCCGGATAGTCCTCGCGGGGCGTAGGCGCGCGGCGGCGCAGCAGTTCCGCGCCATCGGGAGCGAGCGCCGCGATCTCGATCTTGGTGCCGCCCAGATCGATGCCCAGGCGCAAGCTAACCCCCGGCTGCGCCGAGGAACGAGGGCGCTTGCTGCCTGCCGGCGGTCGGCCGCAGAGTGGAGGGCGTTTCCATAAATGACATGGGCCAGTCTAGTCCAGCCGCCGCGGAATTGGCAACGCGCAAACGGGTTCCGCACGCCGCGGCGGCGGCACCGGAAGTGCTTGAATGCGGGCGAAGTCTGCCCGCGTTTAATGGTAAATTGAACCCAATTCCAAATGCTTATGCGCTAGCCAATAATGCTGAGAAAGCTGGTTTTCGCCATCGGCGCAGGTCTCGCGTTCGGTTGCCAGGCCGACGTCTTCGTGCGCGAGGACATCATTGTCGATCCGGACCCGGCGCAATTCAATATTTGCCATGGCTATGGATGTGACGGCCTGGCCTGGGCGAAGCTGGACACCGAGCATTGGCAGCGGGTGCGCGAGGTGTTCTCGACACCTGCCGACACGCCGGCCGGGGAGCGCGAGCAGATCAGAACCGCAATAGCGTTGATGGAGACCATGGTCGGCGCGATGACCGGCACCGCGGGCGACAAGGGTGGCAATCTGGCCGGTTTCGGCTCTCCCGGGCAAATGGACTG
>JAENXP010000223.1 GCA_016649475.1 Burkholderiales bacterium
CGGCGGCAGCTCGTCGATCAGCGACACGTCCAGGTCGGCGTAATAGCTCATCGACAGCGTACGCGGGATGGGCGTGGCGCTCATCATCAGCTGGTGCGGCTCCGCCCCGGCGGCGGCGCCGTCCTTGGCGCTCTGGGCGCCCAATCCCTTGGCGCGCAGCGCCAGGCGCTGCGCCACGCCGAAGCGGTGCTGCTCGTCCACGATGGCCAGACCGAGCGACGCAAAGCCGATGCCTTCCTGGAACAGCGCGTGCGTGCCCACCGCCACCCGCGTCGCGCCCGAGGCGATGTCGGCCGCGGCTGCGCTGCGCTGTTTCTTATTCTGGCTGCCCGAGAGCCAGCCCAGCTGCACCCCTAGCGGTGCGAGCCATTCGGAAAATTTGCGCAAGTGCTGCTCGGCCAGGATTTCAGTGGGCGCCATCACTGCCGCCTGCAGGCCGTTTTCCACTGCGCGCAGCGCCGCCAGCGCGGCGACCACGGTCTTGCCGCTGCCGACATCGCCCTGCAGCAGGCGGTGCATCGGATGGGCCTGCGCGAGATCGCTTTGGATTTCCGCCCAGGCGCGGGTTTGCGCGTTCGTCAGCCGGAACGGCAGGCCCTCGAGCAGGCCGGCGCTCAGCGCACCGGGCCGGTCCAGCACCGGCGCGGTCTTGCTCTTGCGCTCGCGATAATGCAGGCGCATCGATAACTGCTGCGCCAGCAGCTCTTCCAGCTTCATGCGCCGCCACGCGGGGTGGGTACGCCCGGTGAGGGCGCGCTCGTCCTCGCCCGGGCGCGGCCGGTGCAAGGCGTCGATGGCTGCGCGAAACGCGGGCACGCCGAAGCGTGCGGCGATCTCCGGCGGCAGGGTTTCGTCGAGATCGCACTGCTCCAGCGCCTGCGCGATCAAACGGCGCAAGGCCGCCTGCGGCAACCCGGCGGTGGTCGGATATATCGGCGTCAGCGCCTCGGGCAGCGGCGTATCCGCGCGCACCACGCGATAGCGCGGGTGGATCATCTCGGCGCCGAAAAAACCGCTGCGCACTTCGCCGAAGGCGCGCACCTGCGCCCCCGCAACCAGCGCCTTTGCCTGGCTGCCGTAGAAGTTGAGAAAGCGCATATACAGATAGCCGCTCGCGTCCTCGATCTTGCACACCAGCTGGCGCCGCGGGCGGTAGGCGATGCGGCTCTCGATCACCGTACCCTCGACCTGCACCGGCGCGCCTTCGTGCGCATCGGCGATCGCCGTGAGCCGGGTTTCGTCCTCGTAGCGCAGCGGCAGGTGCAATACCAGATCGAACTGGCGCTGGATGCCGAGTTTTGCGAGCTTCGCGTTAAGGGAAGCGGGAGGGGCGGCGGGCTTTGCCTTGGCCGGTTTGCGCGCATCAGCGGGTGCTGCCGCAACGGCGCGCATGGCGTCGCCCTTGGTGTCGCCCTCCCCTTGCCTCACTGAATTACCAGTATTGCATCGGCTTCGACCAGCGCGCCGCGCGGCAGCGAGGCCACGCCGATAGCGGCGCGCGCCGGATACGGTTGCGTGAAATACCTGGCCATCGCCTCGTTGACTTTGGCGAAATGGGCGAGATCGGTGAGATAGATCGTCAGTTTGGCGGCGTCGTCCAGCGAGCCGCCCGCCGCCGCAGCCACCGCCTTCAGATTGTCGAACACGCGCTGCACTTGCGCATCGATGCCTTCGACCAGCTGCATGGTTGCAGGATCGAGCCCGATCTGGCCCGAGAGATAGATCGTGTCGCCACAGCGCACCGCCTGCGAATAGGTGCCGATGGCGCTTGGTGCATGGGGTGTGGATATCATGGCTTTAGGCATGGCTGGCGCGTCCTTCGATGTTGCATACATAATACAAGCCTATAATCGCGGCTCGGTCGTGACCACTGCCCAGTGTCCATTGCCCGGTATCCGGTCACAACCGAATCTTACAATGACCTCAAGCGTCATCGCCAACCTGCTAAAGCTCATCGGCACGCCACGTGACAGCGCGTTGTTGCGCTTTTCCCTGGGCAGCGAGTATCTCAAGAGCGGCGACGCGGACCAGGCGCGGCTGCAGTTGAGCGAGGCGGTGGCCCGCGATCCGGCGTATTCGGCAGCATGGAAACTGCTCGGCAAAGCCTGCGCCGAAGCCGGGCAGCCGCAGGCGGCGCTCGAAGCCTACCGCCAGGGTATCGCCGTGGCCGAGAAGAAGGGCGACAAACAGGCGGCGAAGGAAATGACGGTTTTCGCGCGGCGCATCCAGAACCAACTCGAGCCCGGCGGGGCTGGCTGAAGCGCAACCGGGCATGTCCCTATACACGCAATTGCGCGCCCGGCTCGTGGGCGCACCACTCGACCCCATGAACAAGGAGACGCGCCACAACATCGCGCTGGTGGCGTTTTTCGCCTGGGTAGGCCTGGGCGCCGACGGCATTTCGTCCTCCTGCTACGGACCGGAACAGTCGTTTCGTGCGCTCGAAGGACATACCGACCTCGGCCTGTACCTCGCCGTGGCGACCGCCGTCACGGTTTTCGTCATCGCACTCGCCTACAACCAGGTCATCGAATTGTTTCCGACCGGCGGCGGCGGTTACCGCGTCGCGACCAAGCTCATCGGACCCTACGCCGGTTTGACCTCCGGCGCGGCGCTGGTGCTCGATTACGTACTCACCATCGCCATTTCCGTCGCCAGCGGCGTCGACGCGCTGTTCAGCCTGCTCCCGCTCGCCTTCCAGGAACACAAGCTCGCCGCCGAGATCGGCCTGATTGTCCTGCTGATCGTGCTCAATCTGCGCGGCATGAAGGAGGTGATCAAGGTGCTGCTGCCGATTTTTCTCGGCTTCATCATCACCCACGCGTTCCTGATCATCTACGGCATCGGCGCGCATGCGGCGTTTCTGCCGAAGCTGATTCCGGAAACGCTGCAAGAAACCAGATTGCTGTCGGGCCAGCTGGGCTGGGCGCATGTCGCCGCGCTGATGCTGCTCGCCTACTCCCAGGGGGGCGGCACCTATACCGGGCTGGAGGCGGTTTCGAACAACGTCAACGTGCTGGCCGAGCCGCGCGTCAGGACCGGCAAGGTCACCATGTTCTACATGGCGCTGTCGCTCGCCTTCACCGCCGGCGGCATCATCCTGCTCTACCTGCTGTGGGACGCGCAGCCCACGGCAGGCCGCACGCTGAACGCCGTAGTGTTCGGCTCGGTCATCGAAAACCTGGGATGGGATCCCTGGGTCAGCAGGGCCGCACTGTGGACGGTGCTTGCGCTCGAAGGCGGCCTCTTGTTCGTCGCCGCCAACACCGGCTTCCTCGGCGGCCCGGCGGTCCTTTCCAACATGGCTGCGGACTCCTGGGTGCCGCACAAGTTTCGTTACCTGTCCACGCGCCTGGTCACCGAAAACGGCATCCTGGTGATGGGCCTTGCCGCCCTCGGCATCCTGGTCTGGACCGGCGGCAGCGTGTCCCTGCTGGTCATCCTGTACAGCGTGAGCGTGTTTCTGACCTTCGCCGTCTCCCTCTACGGCCTGTGCGTCTACTGGTGGCGCCACCGGGAACAGGGCCACTGGGTCAGGCGCCTCGCCCTGTCCACGGCCGGCTTCCTGGTGTGCTCGGTGATCCTGGCAATGCTGCTGGTGGAGAAATTCGCCGATGGCGGATGGCTCACGATCCTGATCATCGCCGCCATCATCGGCGTCTGCCTCACCATACGCAACCATTACAACTGGGCCAGGGAACAGATCCGCAAAGTCGATGAGATATTCGCCAATCAGCCGTTTGGCAGCATAAGCGGCGCGGCCGAACCCGACCCCTCGCAGCCGACTGCGGTATTCCTGGTGGGGTCGAGCCGCGGCGGCGGGCTGCACGCGCTGCTTTGGGTGCAGCGCATGTTTCCGCATCATTTCCGCAATTTCATTTTCGTCAACGCGCGCACGGTCGACTCGCACAGCTACGGCGGCAACGAAGACATGAAACTGATGCAAATGGAAGCCAACGTCGCGCTCACCTATTTCGTCAATTTCTGCAACAGCAAGGGCTGGGCAGCCAAATCCTATCTGGCTTTCGGCACCGACCCGATAGACGAAGCCATCAAACTCGCCCAACAGGTGCGCGAACAGTTTCCGAACTGCATTTTCTTCGCCAGCAAACTCGTTTTCGAGCGGGAAAACTGGCTGATACGCCTGCTGCACAACGAGGCAGCCCTGGCGATCCAGCGCCGGCTGCACCTGCAAGGCCTGCAAATGGTAATCTTGCCCATGAAGATCTGACCGGATATCACCAAAGAGGGGGAAAACACATGAGTCTGATCATGAAATCGGTGCTGATCACCGCCGGCCTCGGGCTGCTGCTGGTGATCATCGAATGGAACATGATGCGCAAGAAAAAGGAAGGCGTCACCGCGGCTGACAAGCGCAACCTGCGGGATCTGGTTCTCCTGACTGCGGGCGCGTGCGCGCTGGTGGCATTCGCAGTGGCGAATCTGGCCTAGGTTCCGGGATGACTTGCGCCAAGCTTCTGATATGCGATGACCATCCGCCGATCCGCACGGCGGTAAGGTACATAGCCAGGGAACTCTTCAGCGATATCGCAATCCTGGAAGCCGGCGACGGCGCCGAGGCGCTGGCCTTGCTCGAACAGCACCACGACATCGACCTGATACTGCTGGACCTGCACATGCCCGGCATGAGCGGTTTCGACCTGCTCTCGGAACTCAAGCTCAGGGTCCCGTCCCTGCCGGTAGTGGTGCTGTCCTCCGACGAAACGCGTGGCGCGGTCATAGACGCGCTGGAGCGCGGCGCAACCGGATATATCTGCAAGTCCTCGCCCACGGACGTGCTGGCGAAATTCCTCGAGCACGCGCTCAACGGGCACATCACCGTGCCGACGACGATTGCGGAGGCAGCGAAGACGCAACCGGCCAACGACAGCCTGGCCGTCCCCGCCGCGACGCATAAGATGGTCGACCCGGGGCTTTCCCCCAGACAGACGGTCGTGCTGGGCTGCCTGTTGCGCGGCATGTCGAACAAGCAAATTTGCCGCGAACTCGGGCTGGCCGAAGGCACGGTCAAGAACCACACCGTCGCCGTGTTTCGCGCACTCAATGTCGCCACCCGCGCGCAGGCGGTGATCGAAGCCAGCCGGCGCGGCCTGTCGGTTGCGGGCTGGCGCGGTCAGGGCCGTTTCGGCAGTTCCGAAACGGTAAATTGAGGCTGTTTGCGATATGAGGGGATACGCCCCCTCATATTCCCCTAAATAGGGGCTTGGCCCAGGCTTACGCTTACGCGCGTTCCTTTTCCGGGTGTGGATTCGATCTGCCACCTGCCGCCG
>JAENXP010000489.1 GCA_016649475.1 Burkholderiales bacterium
CCCGCCGCCACCGCCGACATGCCCGAGAGAGCCTGCTGCACCAGCGGCAGCGCGCCATAGGCCTGGTAGAGCATGCCCAAGCCAATCATGATCATGAAAGGTCCGCCGACCAGCCCGGTGATGGCCGCCACCGCCCCCGCATAGCCGGCGAAGCGGTAGCCGATCATCACCGCCATATTGCCGATATTCGGGCCAGGCAGAAGTTGGCTCAGCGCGAGCGTATCGACGAATTCGCGCTGCGTGAGCCAGCCTTTGCGCTCGACCAGATTACGGTGCGCCCAGGGCAGCACTCCGCCGAACCCGGAAAGTGCCATTTGCCCAAACACCAGAAACAGTTCGCGCGGACTGATAACCGGTCGCTCCGTCTCGGGGGCGCCATCGACAGGGGGCCGGGCAGGGGGCATGGGGAATCCGTGTTGAACGCAGGGCGCCGGCATTATGGCAGCCCGCGGGCGCGGCGCCAAACTGCGATTGAACCCGACCCCTGCCCCTGCAGGTGCACATTCGGCCCGGTCGCGGTATGATTGCCAGCTAACGCAAACACCCATAGGTAGTATCGAAGAGCTTTATGGCAACCAAATCTAGGGCTTACAACGCCGAAGACATCGAGATCCTGGAGGATCTGTCGCCGATCCTGCACCGGCCGGGGATGTATACCGATCCCTCCAACCCCAACCATGCGCTGGTGGAGGTCATAGACAACTCCTCGGACGAGGGCCTGGCCGGCTATGCCAAGAACATCGCCGTGGTGCTCTACGAAGACGGCTCTGCCGAAGTCGCCGACGATGGCCGCGGCATCCCGGTCGACATCCATCCGAAGAAAAAAGTACCCGCGGTGCAGGTGATTTTCACCACCCTGCATTCGGGCGGCAAGTTCCGCAAGACCGACAAGGACGCGGCCTATCGCATAGCCGGCGGCCTGCACGGCGTGGGAATCTGCGTCACCAATGCCCTCGCCACGCGGCTCGAAGTCGAGGTCAGGCGCGACGGCGCCTGCCACCGCCTGGTGTTCGCCGACAACGGCAAAGTCAAGGAGCCGCTGAAGAAAATCGGTTCGGTTCCGGCGCGCGAGTCCGGCACGCGCATCCGTTTCTGGCCCGACCCCAAGTATTTCGATTCACCCAGGATCGTCACCGCCGATCTCGCGGCGCTGCTGCGCGCCAAGGCGATGCTGCTGCCCGGGGTGCGCTTTACCCTGGGGGTGGAGAAGAACGGCAAGATAGAGCAAAGCGAATGGCACTTTCCCGAAGGCATCAGGGGCTATTTCGCCAGCGCCGTGGCGGGTCTGGAGCCGGTGGCGGACACTTTCTTCGGCGAGCGCTATATCGCGGCGCAGTCGGAATCGGACAGCTTTGCCGAAGGCGAGGGCGCGTTGTGGGCCATCGCCTGGACCCCGGAAGGGGAGGTGGTGGCGGAGTCCTACGTCAACATGATCCCCACGCGCCACGGCGGCACTCACGTCGCCGGCCTGCGCGAGGGCGTGTACAACGCCATTCGCAATTTCATCGACCTGCATGCGATGGGCCAGCGCGGCATCAAGATCGTGCCCGAAGACGTGTGGTCGCGCACCTCCTACGTGCTGTCGGTGAAAATGCTCGACCCGCAGTTCAAGGGCCAGGTCAAGAACGAGCTGATCTCGCGCGACGGGGTCAAGCTGCTGGCGCAGATGGTGCGCGATCCGTTCGAGCTGTGGCTCAACCAGCATGTGGACGAGGGCAAGCGCATCGCCGAGCTGGTGATGCGCCAGGCGATGACGCGCACGCGCGCGGCGCAGAAAGTGGAGCGGCGCAAGAGCTCGGGCGTGGCGGTGCTCCCCGGCAAGCTCACCGATTGCGCGTCGGATGATCCGGAGCGCAACGAACTGTTCATCGTCGAAGGCGATTCCGCCGGCGGCTCGGCCAAGCAGGCGCGCGACAAGGAGTTCCAGGCGGTGCTGCCTCTGAAAGGCAAGCCCAAGAACACCTGGCAGGATTCGCCCGACACCCTGTACTCGAACAAGGAAATCGAGGCCATCGCACTGGCGATCGGCATCGATCATCACCAGCGCGGCGCCGCGGTCGACATGTCGCGGCTGCGCTATCGCAAAATCATCATCCTCGCCGATGCCGACGTCGACGGTGCGCACATCCAGGTGCTGCTGCTGACGCTGTTCTTCCGCCATTTTTCGCGGCTGATCGAAACCGGCAGCGTGTACGTGGCGCAACCGCCGCTGTTTCGCATCGACGTGCCTTCGATGGGCAAGGGCAAGCCCGCGCGCAAGCTCTACGCGCTGGACAAGCAGGAGCTTGCGGGAATAGAGGAAAAGCTCATCGACGAGGGCATGGACGAGGACAAGTGGGCGGTGAGCCGCTTCAAGGGCCTGGGCGAGATGAGCCCGGAGCAGCTGTGGGAGACCACGCTCAACCCGGACACGCGGCGCATGCTGCCGGTGCAGGTCGAAGACGTGGCACTCGAAGCCGATCGCTCGGTGTTCAACATGATGATGGGCAGGGAGAACGCCTCGCAGCGGCGCGAGTGGATGGAAAAGTTCGGCAATCTGGTAGATGCGGATATTAGCTAATTGGTCGTTTCAGTCATCCTGGAACCGTGGTTTTGGTACGGATGGTTTGTATCCGCACCAAAAGCACGGTTGGCGCGCGCAGCGCGCAGGTTTTGGGAAAACCTGCACGGACGGAAAAGCCCGTCCGTGCGGATCGTCGCTTGCGCACGGATGATGAAGCCATCCGCACGCAAGCGACGGTCTTTGAGAAACCCGTTTCGCTCGTATTGAAACGGGCTCGATGTCAGGAAAGAGTCAAATGGGAAATCAAAACGATTTATTTGAAATTTTTTCCAAAATTCCCAGTCAGTAATTTCATGCTTAGAAATTTTTGGTCTAATTGTATTACTGTAATTTAACCAAGATTCTATTACATCAGCAAGCACACCATCAACGCGCGAAGGCAGGGTGCGCTGAGCCGAGACGTTCGAGAAAAGACCGAAGCAATCACGATGAATCCTTTGCCTACCGACGTTCCAATGAACGAGAAGTCCGAGCCCCAGGGGAATTCGATTCGGCCGAGAGAGTGCTTCATCCCTGTCTCTTATACACC
>JAENXP010000660.1 GCA_016649475.1 Burkholderiales bacterium
CTTGATCCTGCGCATCAGTTCCATCTCCAGGGGCGACTTGTAGCGCAGGATCTCCCCGCGCTTGTACTGTCCCAGGCCGTGCTCGGCCGAAATCGAACCGCCAAAGCGCGCGGCGCAGTCGTGCACCACGCGGCTCAGCTTGGCCGAGTCGGCGATAAACAGTTCTTCGCTGCCGCCTTCCGGGTGGGCGATGTTGTAGTGCAGGTTGCCGTCGCCGAGATGGCCGAAGGTAACCATGCGCACCCCCGGAAACGCGCGCTGCAACTCGGTATCGGTGACGGCGATGTATTCGGCGATGCGCGAGATCGGGACCGAAACATCGTGCTTGATCTGTGTGCCCTCGTGCACCTGCGCCTCGGGAATGTTCTCGCGCAGCGCCCACAGCGCCGCTGCCTGCGCCCCGCTCGCGGCCACCGCCGCATCGAGCACCAGGCCGCGCTCGCTCGCCTCGGAAAGCGTACTCTCCAGGGTGGCATCCAGACTTTCCGTGCTCGCAGTATCGGACAGTTCCAGCAGCACGTACTGCGGATATGCCTGCGCCAGGGGCAGCCGCGTCGCGGGGAAGTGCTTCGCCACCAGCGACAGGCAAAACGCGGACATCAGTTCGAAGCCGGTGAGCCGGTCGCCGCAGCTACCCTGCATATACGACAGCAACTGCACCGCCTTTGCCGGGCTCTCCAGCGCGGCCAGGGCAGTGGCCCTGGCTCGTGGCCGCGGATAAAGCTTCAACACCGCCGCGGTGATGACGCCCAGTGTGCCCTCGGCGCCGACGAACAGCTGTTTCAGATCGTAGCCGGTATTGTCCTTGCGCAGTCCCCTCAGGCCGTCCCAGATCTGGCCGTCGGCCAGCACCACTTCGAGGCCGAGCAGCAGATCGCGCGCGTTGCCGTAGCGCAGCACTGCTGTGCCGCCGGCATTGGTGGACAGATTGCCGCCGATTTCGCAGCTGCCTTCGGCGGCGAGCGACAGCGGAAACAGGCGATCGGCCGCGGCTGCGGCCTGTTGCAGATCGGCGAGCACGCAGCCCGCCTCGACCGTTATGGTGTTGTTGAGCACATCGACCGCGCGCACGCGGTTCAGTCGCGACAGCTTGAGCACGATCTGCCCGCCGCTGGCGTCCGGCGTGGCGCCGCCGCACAGGCCGGTATTGCCGCCCTGCGGCACCACCGCCGTGCGCGTCGCGGCGCAAAGCTGCATCACCGCCGCCACCTCCTGCGTCGACGCGGGCTTGACCACCGCCAGCGGCCGGCCGAAATAGCGCTTGCGCCAGTCGGTGGCGTAGGGGGCGGCGTCCTGCGCTTCGGTGATCAGCCCGGCGTCGCCGACGACGGCGCGCAGTCGTTCTATCAATTGGGTCATGTCTTTACGTTCAAGGATCGGCGTTTCGAAGTATTCAATTCTATACGCAACGACTTGAATCGCGCCCCGTTGTCGAAAAGTTGCGATGTTGCGCGGACAAGAAACAGTCCGCGCGGATCGTCAATTGCGTACGGATGAAAACCCCACCCCTTCCTTGCTGTTAACGTAACCGTGTTTTCTGAACGGACGCGCTTTTCATCCGTTCAGAAAACACGGTTGGCGCGCGCAGCGCGCAAGGAATTTCCCCAGGATCAGCCGTGCGCGGCAACGCGCAGGTTCGCCAGCGCGACCACGACCCCGATTACCCCGAGACCAAGGCCCAGCGCCGCAAGCTGAATGTGGCTCAACTCGAGTTCACCGCCGCCCGGCAGCGCCATGGCCAAACCGCTCGCGAATAGCAGCAGGCGTGCGATGGCGCCGCCGATGCCGCTGTCCATCCTCCCCAGCCCGAACAGGTAGCCTTCCAGCGAGGAGGCGATCAGCCAGACGCCGAGCAACGCAGTGGAAACCACGACGATGATTTCCCAGGGTGCGCCGCGCAGGATGAGCGCCGGATTGAGGACGAAAAAAAACGGCACGAAATACATGATGCTGCCCAGACGCATCGATTGCAGGCCGACATCCATTGGCCGGGCATGCGCGAGGCCCGCGGCGACAAACGACGCGATCGCCACCGGCGGCGTGATGAAGGACACCATGCCCCAGTAAAGCATGAACAAGTGCACCGCCACCGGGTCGAAGCCCGCCGCCACCAGCGGCGGCGCCAGCACGATCGCGAGAAAAATGTAACAGGCGGTAATGGTCATGC
>JAENXP010000418.1 GCA_016649475.1 Burkholderiales bacterium
TGCTGATCTGGTCAAAGCGGCCAACGTCAACACTGGCGCCACCATCTTTGCCTACCGGGTGCGTGACCCGGAGCGCTACGGCGTGGTCGAATTCGATGCCGCGCGCAAAGTACTCTCCATAGAAGAAAAGCCCAAGCAGCCTAAATCGCGCTATGCCGTGACCGGACTGTATTTTTACGACGAGCAGGTGGTCGGGCTGGCTCGTGGACTCAAGCCTTCTGCGCGTGGGGAACTCGAAATTACAGATCTGAACCGCCGCTATCTGGAACAGGGAAAACTCAACGTTGAAGTCATGGGCCGCGGCACGGCCTGGCTCGATACCGGCACGCACGAGTCCCTGCTCGAAGCCTCGACTTTCATCCAGATTATCGAAAAGCGCCAGGGTCTCAAGATCGCCTGCGTCGAGGAGATCGCCTACCGCCTCGGCTACATCGACGCTGAGCAGCTTGAGCGCCTGGCCGCACCGATGATCAAGAATGGATATGGCCAGTACTTGCTCAGCGTGCTGCAGGAGAGGCTGTTCTGATGCGCGTGATCCGGACCGAAATTGCCGGCGTGCTGCTGCTCGAGCCCAAGGTGTACGCCGATGAGCGCGGCTTTTTTTTCGAGAGCTTCAACGAGCGCGCGTTCGCGGAGGCGACCGGGATTGCGGCGAAATTCGTGCAGGACAATCATTCGCGGTCTGTGAAAAATACGCTGCGCGGCCTGCACTATCAGATTCAACAATCGCAGGGCAAGCTGGTGCGCGCCGTGACCGGCGAGATTTTCGACGTCGTCGTGGATATCCGCCGCAGCTCGCCGACCTTCGGCCAATCGATCGGCCATCACCTATCCGCCGAGAACAAGAACATGCTCTGGATTCCGCCGGGTATGGCGCACGGTTTCGCCGTGCTCTCCGACTACGCCGATTTTCTGTACAAGACCACCGACTACTGGGCGCCGCAGCACGAGCGCACCCTGTTGTGGAACGACCCGGCGCTCGCCATCACCTGGCCGCTCGCGGGCGAGCCGATACTCGCGCCCAAGGACAGGGCGGGAAAGCGGCTGTCGGAGGCCGAGGTGTTCGATTGAGCCGGATTCTCCTCACTGGCAAGAACGGCCAGGTCGGGTTCGAATTGCAGCAGCGCCTTGCGCGGCTCGGGCGCGTGACAGCGCCGGACAGGGCAGAGCTGGACCTCGCCGATCCGGATTCGATCCGCCGCGTGCTGCGCGAAACCAAGCCCAAGCTGATTGTGAATGCTGCCGCTTACACTGCCGTGGACCAGGCAGAATCCGAGCCGGATTCGGCGTTCGCGATCAACGGCCTTGCGGCCGGCATACTCGCTGAAGAAGCGAAACACCTGGGCGCGGTTCTGATACATTACTCCACCGACTATGTGTTCGACGGCAGCAAGGCCGGGCCTTACACTGAAGATGACCCACCGCGGCCGCTAAGCGCCTACGGCAGGAGCAAGTTTGCGGGAGAGCGGGCGATCCAGGCCGTCGACGGGCCGCACCTGATCCTGCGCGCAAGCTGGATCTATGGCGCCCGCGGCAAGAATTTCCTGCTCACCATCCTGCGCCTGGCGAAGGAGCGCGACGAGCTCTCCATCGTCGACGACCAGGTTGGCGCGCCGACCTGGAGCCGTGCCATCGCCCTGGCCACCGGCAGCATGCTCCAGCACCTGGGCTACGGCCATGCGGCGTTTCGCGATGCCTGCGCCGAGAAGCGTGGCATCTACCATTTGACTGCGTCAGGACAAACCTCGTGGCACGGGTTTGCAGCGGCGATCCTCGCCAATGCCGCGAGTGCTGAGTTCGCCGGGTCCGCTTTCGCCCTTGCGCGCGTGCCCGTGCTCAAAGCCATCACCACCGAGCAATACCCCACGCCCGCCCAACGGCCACGCAATTCGGTACTTTCGAACGCCAAAGTGCAGCATGTTTTCGGTCTCGCCATGCCGGGGTGGGAATCCAGTTTGGCGGATTGCATGCGCAGCGCCTAGTAGAAGCATGCTCCTCGGTCCGATGTGTGTTCTGTTCTTCGATCATTCCCGCCACACCACGTCACCAGCCTCCGGAACATAGGGGCGGCTCACTGCCAAACTCGTGATCCACAACTGACCCCGTGTCGACCGGGTGATGTAGATTCGCAGAGGTGATCCTTCCATATTGAATTTGTTCAATAAGTTCGCACGTTTGGAGTGTAGCTAGCACTTAGCGCGCCCCCGCCGTGACAGCAAACGATCAGCGCTCGACAGCCTCAGCACTTGTCTGCCGGCCGGGCAATGTATATACTCGACGTATGCACATTACTGACGCAGGCCTACCATGAGTACAGCCAAGGTTTTCAAGAGCGGAAATTCCCAGGCAGTCCGCTTGCCCAAGGAATTCCAGTTCGACACCAAGGAAGTCGAGATTTTTCGTAGGGGCGACGAAGTTGTTCTCCGTTCGCGCGTCAAGACCATGGCCGACGTTGCTTCCATCCTATCCCGGTTGTCGCCGGACTTCATGGAGGATGGGCGCGATCAAGGCCCCCCGCAGGTGCGCGAGGAACTGTAATGCGTTATCTGCTTGATACCAATATTTGCATCTATTTGAGCAAGCGAAACCACCCTGGCTTGCGCGCGAAGCTGGCGCAAATTCCAGTGGCTGAAGCAGGGATATCCGTCGTGACCTATGGCGAACTGGTCTATGGCGCGTTCAAATCAGAGCGGCGGAAGGAAAATTTGCATACCATCGGGGAACTGATTGAGGCCTTCCAACCCCTGCCCCTGCCGGTCGAGGCCGGGCAAGCTTATGGAAGCATAAAGGAAAGCCTGAGGGCAAAGGGGCAGATCATCGGTGAAAACGATCTCTGGATTGCCTCTCATGCCTTGGCTGGGGGTTATGTTCTTGTTACCAATAATATGCGCGAGTTCAAGCGCATCAAAGGTCTTCAATTGGAAAACTGGGCAGCATGACATCAGGGGAACGATTCGTGGGACGCGGATGAAGTTTGCGGTAACAGGGCGCCCCGCCGCGATCAGGCTGCAAATAACCTCATAATTATGGAAAGGGGTAAGGACTATCAACGGATTCCTGTAATGCTGCTCCCATGACCCCCAGCTCAGTCCAAAGCACAATTTGCGCCAATTCCGCTCGGCGTGTACAATCTATCGACGTTTTTTGAACACGGCTGCATTTACTCAGGGGAATCGACCGGCATGCCCGGGCTTACCGATCCGCAACGCCTTGAATTGCTCAAACTGCTGCAACAGCAGCCGCAGATGAGTCAGCGCGATCTGGCGCAAGCCATGGGTGTGAGCCTGGGCAAAGCGAATTACTGCCTCAAGGCGCTCATGGACAAGGGCCTGGTCAAGTTCGGCAACTTCCGCAAGAATCCCCACAAAGAGAAATACGCCTACCTGCTCACGCCGGCAGGTCTGGAAGAAAAGACCCGCATCACTATGGCATTCCTGCGGCGCAAGGTCGCGGAATACGAAGCGCTGGAAAAAGAAATCGAACAACTGCGCGGCGACCTCGAAAA
>JAENXP010000474.1 GCA_016649475.1 Burkholderiales bacterium
CGGTAGGCGGCAGGCACGAAATCCTCGCGCTTGACCGCGTAGAGCAGGTCCAGCACCTCCTGATCCAGCACTTCCCAAGGGCGGATATGGTGCTCGATCATGTTCAAACGGGCTTGTTCGATGTTCATTTCGGACATGGCAGGTCGACTCGCGCAGGTGATTGTACAGATTAGGATTTTACCATCGTTTGCAGAGCTTACTTGTGACCCTGGTCACATACCTTTTGCCGCCCCGGGTCTAGGCAGCATCCCGAGCGTCACGACTGGAACTTTGCGCATCTGCGGCCTGGCCGAAGCCGAACCTATTCTGCGCCCAGCGCGCGAGATCGTCCAGATAAGTGTAGATCACCGGCACCACCACCAGCGTGAGCAGGGTGGAGGTGATGATGCCGCCGATTACTGCGTGCGCCATTGGCGCACGCTGTTCCGAGCCCTCACCGATGCCCAGTGCCAGTGGAATCATGCCGAACACCATGGCGAAAGTGGTCATCAATATCGGCCGCAGCCGGATGCGCCCTGCCTCGAGGATGGCTTGCGCGCGCTCGCGTCCCGAGGCGCGCAGCTGGTTGGTGAAGTCCACCAGCAGGATCGCGTTCTTGGTCACCAGACCCATCAGCATGACAAAACCGATGATGGAGAAAATATTCAGCGTCGAGCGCGCGATGAGCAGCGCGAGCAACACGCCGATCAAGGACAGCGGCAGCGACATCATGATCGCCACCGGCTGCAAAAAGGAGCCGAACTGGCTGGCCAGAATGAGGTAGATGAAAATCACTGCCAGGAGCAGAGCCGACAGCGCATAGCCCATGGTCTCCTGGATGTCCTTGGTCGATCCGCCCATGACGAATCGATAGCCCGGCGGGGCCGGTACTTTGGCCAGCTGCGCGATGATCTCTTTGCCCAGGTCGCCCGCGGGGCGGCCGAGCGCGTTCGCGGTAATCAGCACCTCGCGCGTGAGGTCCTTGCGATTGATCTGGGTGGCGCCGAGCGTGGGCACGAACTGGGCGACCTGCCGCAGCGCCACCATTTTCGGGCTGCCGTCGGCGCCCGCCTGGTTGCCGGCGATATAAATGCGTCCCAGGTCGCCCTGGTTTTCGCGTCCGCTTTTCGGCAGCCTCACTTTGACGTCGTAGTTTTCGTCGTCGGGCGCCCGCCAGGTGGAGATCGCCTCGCCCGCAAGCAGCGGCCGCAGCGCTTCGCCGATTTTCCCTACGCCCAGCCCCAGGTCGCTCGCCAGGTCGCGGTTGACACGCACCGCCACAGTCGGTTTGGCGGCTTTGAGGCTGGAGTCGATATCCACCAGGCCGTCGATGTTCCCCATGATCTTCTTTACCTGTTGCGACAGCCGTTCGATTTCCCCCATGTCCGCGCCCTGCACCGAAACCTGCAGCGGCTTGCCGCTGCCTACCGGGGCGTAGACACCGACATTGGTGATTTCGACACCCGCGATCTGCTGCAGGCGTGCGCGCATCCGCTTTTGCAGTTGCTTCAGATTGGCAGCGCGTTGCCCGCGGTCGAGCAGCCTGACGAAGATGGTGGCGTAATTCTTGCCCGGCGTGGTTCCGGTGTTGATTGTGGCGTAGGTGTAGATTACCTCGGGGAATTCGCTCAGCGCCGCCCCGGCCTGCTGCACCTTGCTCTGGGTGAACTGGAGCGAAGAACCCACCGGGGTGTTCAATTGCACCAGTACTTCGGCCAGATCGGCCTCGGGCACGAATTCCGAGCCTATCTTCGGCACCAGGGCGAAGGCGCCGAGAAAACTGGCCAGCGCGATGGCGATTACGCTCTTCCTGTGCGCAAGCGACCACGAAAGCAAGCCAGAGTAACGTACGCTCACGCGCTGGATCATCTGCTCGTTCCAGTTCAGCATGCGCGCGAAACGGCCCTTGCCGTGCACGCCGTGCGCTGCCGGGTCGTACCACACCGAAGACAGCATCGGATCGAGTGTGAAGCTGACGAACATCGACAGCAGCACCGCCGCCGCCACGGTGATGCCGAATTGATGAAAGAACCTGCCGATGATGCCGCCCATGAACCCCACCGGCAGGAACACCGCGACAATGGAAAATGTCGTGGCCATCACCGCCAGTCCGATTTCCTGGGTACCCTCGAGCGCGGCGTCGCGATGGCTCTTGCCCATGGCGAGGTGGCGCACGATGTTTTCGCGCACCACGATGGCATCGTCGATCAGCAGGCCGACGCACAGGCTCATGGCCATCAGGGTGAGCATGTTTACGGTAAAGCCCGCCGCATACATTACGAGGAAGGTGCCGATCAGGGAGATCGGCAGGGTGAGTCCGGTGATTACCGTGCTGCGCCAGGAGTTGAGAAACAGAAACACGATGAGTATGGTCAGCGCCGCGCCTTCGAGCAGGGTGTGCTTTACGTTGTTGACCGAATTGCGGATGCCGCGCGAGGTGTCACGCACCACTTCCAGCGTCACGTCTGGGGGCAACTGCTGTTTCAGCGCGGCCACCACCTGCATCACGTTGTCCACTGTGTCTATGGTGTTGGCGCTTTGCGACTTGACGATATCCAGTGATACCACGCGCTTGCCATTTACCAGCGCCGCGCTTTCCTCCTCCTCCTGACCGTCGACCACGGTTGCGACCTGCGACAGGTACACTGGCTGGCCGCCGCGGCGCGCGACGATAATGCGGTTGAATTGCTCCGGCCGCTCGATGCGCCCCTGCACCTGAACCAGCTTTTCCGATTCGCGCGTAGTGATGGCGCCCGCAGGCAGTTCCTGGTTTTCGCTGCGCACGGCGCCGATCACCTGGTCTATGCCCACGCTCATGGATTCCATTTCCTCCGGGCTGAGGAAAATCTGGATTTCGCGTTTTACCCCGCCCACCAGCGTTATCTGGCCCACGCCACGCGCAGTCTCGATGCGCTTTTTTATGACCTGGTCGGCGAGTGTGGTGATTTCCCGCAGCGGCCGGCTCTCCGAACGCACCGCCAGCGACACGATCGGCAGGTCATCGGGGTTGAAGCGGGTGACACGCGGCTCCTTTACTTCCTTCCTGAAGCCGACCTTGACCACGGCCACCTTCTCGCGCACGTCCTGTGCGGCGACGGCGGGGTCGACACTGAGATCGAATTCGGCGATCACCACGGACAGGCCTTCGTAGGAGCGCGACGACAGCGTCTTGATGCCGCTGATGGTGTTGATCGC
>JAENXP010000267.1 GCA_016649475.1 Burkholderiales bacterium
CCCTGGGCCTGCTGGCCGCGACCTACTTCTACATCTACTTCGCCATGCAGGTGCCCTCCGGCATTCTCGCCGACACGCTGGGGCCGCGCAAGCTGTTCACGGCAGGGGCTTTGGTGGCGGGAGCGGGGTCCGTGCTGTTCGGTTTGGCGCCGAACCTGGGCCTCGCGCTGTTCGGGCGCTTTCTCGTCGGCCTGGGCGTGTCGGTGGCGTTCATTTCGGTGCTCAAGCTCAACGCCGCGTGGTTCCCCGAGCGCCGCTTCGCGACCATGACCGGGCTGCTGATGTTCATCGGCAACATGGGCGGATTGCTGTCGGCGGTGCCGCTGGCCTGGGTCGCGGCGCATGGCGCGTGGCGCGGCGTTTTTGTCGCTGCGGGCGCGCTGTCGGTCTTGCTTGCGGTTTTTACCTGGTTGTTCCTGCGCGACAATCCGCGCCAGCTGGGGTTGCCGTCGATGCAGCAGCTGGAAGGCAAGCCCGAGTATCCGCCGGCGCACGAGAACTGGCGCGTGGCCCTGCGCACGGTGCTTGCGAATCCGCGCACCTGGCCCGGATTCCTGATGCAGTTGGGCATGGCCGGCTCTTATCTTTCCTGGGGCGGGCTGTGGGCCATTCCCTATCTACACGAGGTGTACGGCATGGAGCGGCAACTGGCCGCCTGGCACGTCAGCGTCATGATCCTGGGACTGGCGTTGTGCTCGCCCGCGGTGGGTGCGCTGTCGGATCGCATCGGCCGGCGCACGCCGCTGATGCGCGCCCTCGGTTTCATCTACGTGCTGTGCTGGCTGCCCTGGATCTGGGGCGGGCAGCTGCCATTGGCGGTCTCGCTGGGTCTGTTTGCGCTGACCGGGGCCTCGTTCTCCGCCATTACGCTGGTCTGGTCCTGCGCCAAGGAGGTGAATCCGCCGGCGTTCTCGGGCATGTCCACCAGCGTGGTCAATACCGGCGGCTTTCTCGGCCCGGCGCTGCTGCAGCCGCTGGTAGGCCTGGCGCTGGACCTCTCCAGCAGCGGCGCGGCGCACGCTCTGAGTGACTGGCGCCCCGGCCTTGGGGTACTCTTCGCCTTTGCGCTGTTGGGCTGGCTGAGCACTTGGGTGATTACCGAAACGCGCTGCCGAAATATTTATCTGGCGCCGGCATGAGCGGGTCTGGCGCAAGGCAATTTGACCGTAAAGAGGCAGGAACATGAAAACGAGCAGCCAGGCCATCGTCCTGTTTGCCCACGGTGCGCGCGACCCGCAATGGGCGGAGCCCTTCGGCATCATAAAAAAGCAGGTGCAGGCGGCGCGCCCCGACGCGCAGGTCGAGCTTGCGTTTCAGGACTTCATGACGCCGACGCTGGAGGCGGCGGTGGCGCAGGCCGCGGCGCAGGGCGCGCAGCGCGTCGACGTGGTGCCGCTGTTCATGGCGCAGGGCGGCCACCTGAAACAGGATTTGCCGCGTATGGTGGGGAAATTGCGCGAACAACACCCGCAGCTGGATATCCGGGTCATGGCGGCCATCGGCGACGCGCCCGAGGTCCTGCAGGCAATCAGCGACTGGGTGCTGCGCGGCTCAGCCGCATAGCGCGGGCGCGCTACTGCTTCTGCAGCGACTCGCGCTCCATCAGCAGATAAGTGCCGTAGGCATTGGCGCGATTGGCCGCGTCGAACGCGGGCATTTCCAGATAAGGGCTCCAGTCCGTCTGCTTGTAGGCGTCCTCGAACGGCATCATGTCTTCGGCCGCCTTGCCCATGGCCGCGCGCAGGTAGCGCAGATAGTCGCGCGTGAACACGAGATCGGCGGCGGCGTCGCTTGAGGCCGCGCCGTGTCCGGGGATCATCACCTTGGGGTTCTGGCGCAGCAGCTCGTCCATCGCCGCGAGCCAGCGCCTGCTGTCGGCATCGCCGACGTAGGGCACGCGTCCCGAGAACACGAGGTCGCCCGAAAACAGCGCCTGATCCTCGCGAATATTCACGACCAGGTCGTCCGGCGCATGCGCCGGTCCGACGTAGATCAGGTCGAAATGCAGCCCGCCAAGCACGAAGGACGTGCTGCCCTCCAGCCAGCGATCCGGCGGCAGCAGCGGCGTGTTTTCGTCCACCCAGGGTGCGAGTACGCGCCGCCGCTGCTCCAGCCGGGCAGGTGCCACGCTGCCCTCGAGATACGCGCGCGCGCTTTTGTGTGCCCAGATTTCGGCGCCTTCGGACTTGAATGCAGGAAGGCCGTAGAAATGGTCCGAGTGATAGTGCGTGACGATGACGCGCTTGATCGGCGCAGCGCTTACGCTGCGGATTGCGGCGAGCAGCGCCTGGCCCAGCGCCGGCGTGCCCAGCGCGTCGATCACCACCACGCCCTCCGAGGTGAGGACGAAGCCGGCGTTGGATATGTAACCCTGGTTGGCGGCGGATGCGGGCCCCGACTGCCCCTGCACATACCAGACGTGCTCGCTCACGCGCACCGGTGTTACGCTGATCGCGTCGGTTGCGGCCGACGGGGCCGCAAGCAGCGCGCAGGCACACGCCAGCAGCATGCGCGCGAGGCGTAGGCCTCTCTCAGGCGATACCGCCATTCCCCTGCATGCCCTTCAGTCGCGGCAGTTCGAGTTGCAGCGGCTTGACTACCTTGCGTTGGCGCAGATGCCGCGCCATCAAGTCCCAGATCGGCTCGCCGCCCGCCGTTTTCGCCGCTTCCGCCACCGGCGCCCAGCCTGCGACTTTGTATGTCTTCCCCGCCTCCAGCGGTTTGCCCTTGATCGACATTGCGCTGATGCGCGCGCCGGCTTTGGCGTTGGGATCGCAGGTATAGCTGAGCCCGCCCACGCGCACCATGTCGCCGCCCTGCTGGTAATACGGATCCGGATTGAACAGGTTGTCGCCGACGTCCTCGAGGATGATCTTGATGGTTTCGCCCGTCATCTCGGTGACGGTGGTGTAGGGGTAGGTGATCGCGGTCTGGTCCATCAGGTGTTCCATCAGGATGGGCTCGCCCGGCAGCAAGCTGGTGCCCCAGCGGAATCCGGGCGAAAAAGCGATCGGCGTGTCTTTTTCCGCCATCAGGCCTTCGAGTATCAATTGGTCGAAAGTGCCGTTGAAATTGCCGCGGCGGTAGAGCAGGCCTTCGGTCAGCGCGAGTTTTTCGCCGAGCTTGGCCGCATAGGGTGCGCGCACTTTGTCTATCAACGCCTGCATCCCGGCGTCCGCGGGCAGCAGCCTGGAGAACACCGGCAGCAACTTGTAGCGGAAATCGGCGACCTTGCCGCCTTTCACATCGAGGTCGAGCACGCCGAGAAACTTGCCGTTGGAGCCGGCGTTGGTGACCAGCGTCTTGCCGCCTGCGTTGCTCACGATCGCCGGCGCCGGCATGCCGTCGTGGGTGTGGCCGCCGAGGATCGCGTCGATGCCGCGCACGCGGGTAGCGAGCTTGAGATCGACGTCCATGCCGTTGTGCGACAGCAGGATCACCGCCTGCGCGCCCTTGGCGCGCGCCTCGTCCACCGACTGCTGCAGTGTCTCTTCCTGGATGCCGAAGTTCCACTCCGGCACCATATAGCGCGGATTGGCGATGGGCGTATACGGGAACGCCTGGCCGACGATGGCCACCGGCACGCCGTTCATCTGTTTGATCACGTAGGGCGGAAACACCGGGTCGCCGAAGTCTGCGGTCTTGATGTTCTGCGCGACGAAATCGATCCTGCCCTTGAAATCGTTTTCCACGACGTGTTTCACGCGCTCGGAGCCGAGCGTGAACTCCCAGTGTCCGGTCATGACGTCCACGCCGAGCAGCTTGCACGCATCGACCATGTCCTGGCCCTTGGTCCAGAGCGCCGTGGCCGAGCCTTGCCAGGTATCGCCGCCGTCGAGCAGCAGTGCGCCGGGACGGCTCACCTTGAGTTGTTTCACCAGCGTGGCGAGGTGGGCAAAACCGCCGACCTTGCCGTAAGTCCTGGCTGCCTGTTCGAAATCGAGGAAGGTGAAGGCGTGGGCCTCGGCGGTGCCGGTCTTGATGCCGAAATGCTTCAGCAGCGCCTCCCCGACGAGATGGGGCGGCCGGCCGCGCATGTCCGCAATGCCGAGATTCACGTTGGGTTCGCGGAACCACAGCGGCATGAGTTGCGCGTGGCAATCGGTGAAGTGCAGGAAATGCGTGTTGCCGAAGCGCGGCAGGTCGTAGAACTGCGCCGCGCTCTGCGCGTGCGCGCGCCCGGAAAAATGCGCCAGGGGCAGCCCACAAGCTGCGGCTGCCCCCAGTAGATGCAGGAACTCGCGCCGATTCACGCGCTTGCGAGTCCTAGTGGTTTACCGGCGAGTCCGGGTCTAGCAGGAGCGCGGTGACGTCCTTGATCTGCTGCTCGGTCAGCACGCCGTTGTGGCCGAAGCGCGGCATGTTGGAGCAGGCGGAAAAGGCGTTCGAGTTCCACAGCTTGCCGTAGGTGTAGCGTTGGATCGCTTCGGTGTTTCCGCGCAGCTTGCCGAAGTTGTACAGGCTGGGCCCGATGTTGCCGAACGAGATTTCCTTTTTCGACAACTCGTGGCAGGCATAGCAGTTGCCGCCGGACGTGCTGCCGGGTTTGTCCGAGGATTGCATGCCCTTGCCGCTCTGGGCGACTTTCTCTCCGGCTTTCCAGTCGCCGAGCAGCTTGCCGTCGGCCGGATACTTGATCGCTGCCAGATTCATTTTTTCGACGTGCGCGGCCGTTTCCTTGGACAGCTTGGAACCTGTCGGAAGGCTGCACAGTTTCTGGGTTTCGTCCTGGTTGAGCCGGTCGACCTTGGCCTGTCCCTTGTCGGTGAACGAGGCCTTCATGA
>JAENXP010000702.1 GCA_016649475.1 Burkholderiales bacterium
ACGACACCTTTTTCCCGTCGGCGCGCATCGTCTCGACCGCTTCCTCGATCGCGCCCTTGGTGCTGCCCCAGCCGATGACCAACAGGTCGCCCTTGGGATCGCCGAATACCTTTGGCGGCTTCAGCGTCTTTTGCAGCGCGGCCAGCTTCAGGCTGCGAAAGCGCAGGGTCTGCTCGTTGATTTCGGCATCGTAGGCGACGCGGCTGTCGCGGTCGTGCGCGAGTCCGGTAAGCGTATGCATGCCGCCCGGCTGGCCTGGAATGAAGCGCCGCGCGAGACCGGTGTTTTCGTCCCAGTCGTAGGGCTTGGCCCCTGGGGGAATCGGGCTCTGATCGACCGGCGGCGCCATCCAGGTCTCGCTGAATTGCGGCCGCGCAAACGGCTGTTGCGAAGTGGCGAGGGCCGCGTCGGTCAGCACCACCACCACCATGTTGAAGGTTTCGGCGATCTTGCGCGCGGTAATGATCGAATAAAAGCACTCTTCGATGGTGCCCGGCGCCATCACCACCTTGGGCGCATCGCCGTGGCTGCCGAATATGGCGGTCATGAGATCGCCCTGCTCCATCTTGGTCGGCTGCCCTGTGCTCGGTCCGCCGCGCTGTACGTTCACCACGACCAGCGGTATCTCCCCCATGACCGCGAGGCCGATCGCCTCCTGCTTGAGCGAGTATCCTGGGCCTGAAGTGATGGTGACTGTGCATTTGCTCGCGTATGAAGCGCCGATGGCGAAAGCGCAGGCGGCAATTTCATCCTCGGCCTGGTGCACCATGCCGCCCACCTTCTCGAACACTTCGGACAGATAGTGCGAGGCCGAAGTCGCTGGAGTGATCGGGTACATGGCGCAGATCTCCATCCCCGATGCGAGCACGCCCAATGCCAGCGCGGTGTTGCCGTTGACCACGAGTTGCGGCTCGGTCGAGCGCGTCGCCGGTATGCTGTAGCAGAAATCGAGGTTGGCCGCCGCCCACTTGTGCCCGGCTTCGAGCAGCATGATGTTCGAATCGACCACGCTCTGGTCCTTCTTGCCGAAGGCGAGGATGATCTGGTCGACCGCCAGCTTCAGCTCCAGGCTGTAGATGTAGCACAGCATTCCCAGGGCGTACATGTTCTTGCCGCGGCGCGGATCGGCGACCATGGTGCGGCACTCCCTTTCCATCGGAATCTCGTACACCTTGTAGCCCGCGGCTACCAGCTTGTCATGGGTCTCGATGTAGGATGCGACGGTCTTCGCATCCGCGTGCGTACGCCACATGTCTTCCAGCAGGATGATGCAGCCGGGTTTGAGCTCTTTTGCGCGGACCCTGCCCAGCAGCACCTGCTCGTTGAACGCAACCACAAGGTCGGTCTCGTCGCCGCCGTTGGTAATGTAGCCCGAGCCGATGCGGATGCGATTGCCGCTGGCGCCGGCGACGCTGCGCGCCGGCGGACGGATTTCGGCAGGGATGATTTCCGTGGTCCAGATGCCGTTGCCCATTTGCGCCGCGATCGCGCCCAGCGACTGGCCGCATTTTTGCGCGCCCTCGCCGGAATCGCTGATGATTTCGACGATGTGCTCTTTCAGCTTCACCGGCGCTTTGCGCCCCGGAACCGCCTGGATTCTGTCAGCGGCCTTCCTGGCCGGTTTTTGCTTGGTCATTTGGTTCATTTTTCTTCCGTTGCTGCTGTTGGGCCGCTGTTGAGCAGGTTTCGCTGCCGTTGATGAATGGAGGCGCGCCGGCCTAGGCGATGCGCACGCGCGCAAAATTCCGCTCGTGCGTGTCGATCCCGAAAAGTGTGCCGGCCCCGTCCCCCTGGCTGTACGCGAGTGCTGAATCGCGGATGCCGAGATAGGCCTTCATGCTGCGCGCGGCTTTGCGGCCCGCGCCCATGGCCTCGATCACCGTCGCCGCGCCGGTGACGATGTCGCCGCCGGCAAACACCCCCGCCACCGAAGTCGCCAGGTTCTCGTCGGCGCCGATATAGCCCCATTTTTTCAGCTTCAGCTTGGACGTCTGGCCCATGATCGGGTTCGCATTGGTGCCGATCGCGCACACGATCAGA
>JAENXP010000738.1 GCA_016649475.1 Burkholderiales bacterium
AAGAGCATGCAATACAGGAAGGGCACTGGCAGCCCGGCCCAGGGCAGGGCCAGCCACAGGGCGGTGCCCACGATCATGGTCGACAACAGCGTCCCCACGACGGCCAGCGCGCCAATCTGCCAGCGATAGGAGCGCAACTCGCTCAGGTCGACGTGCAGGGCGCCGGCGAAGAGCAGCAGCGACAGCATTCCCTGCATCAGCACGTTGGAGAAATCGATCGAGCGCAGCAGCGATTCTTCATAGTCGCGCAGGCCGTGCACGATGCCGAAGACGTCCAGCGCCACCAGCAGCAGCGACAGGCCCAGCGCCGAGACCATCACGCCAATTGGCGTGGGCAAACCCACAAAACGGTGGTTCAGATAGGTCAGCAGCGCGGTGACGACCAGGCAGATGGCGGCAATGTCGAGCATCGGCAGCGACGTCTCATGGTTGGTCCGGAAGAGGACCTAATGTAACGCCGGCACCGATTCTTGCCCAAATCTTTGTGATCGCGCGGTTTCTGACGCGCCGCGACAACTGCTACTGCATGAACCAGCCGTGGCTGACGACCAGTGACTGGCCGGTGAGGGCGTTGGTCTCGAAACCGGCGAACAGCAGCGCCACTTCGGCCACATCCTCGATGGTGGTGAATTCGCCGTCGACCGTATCCTTGAGCATCACCTTCTTGATCACGTCATCCTCGCTGATGCCCAACTCTGCGGCTTGCTCCGGAATCTGCTTGTCGACCAGCGGAGTGCGCACGTAACCGGGGCAGATCACGTTGGCGCGGATGCCGTACTCGCCCCCTTCCTTGGCAATAGTCTTGCACAGGCCGATCAGACCATGCTTGGCGGTAACGTAGGCCGTCTTCAGCTTGGAGGCTTCCTTGGAGTGCACCGATCCCATGTAGATGATGGCGCCGCCCTTGCCGGATTTCTGCATGTGCGGCACGCAGGCCTTGGTGGTCAGGAAGGCGCCATCGAGGTGAATGGCGAGCATCTTCTTCCACTCTGAAAAGGGGAATTCCTCGATGGGATGAACGATCTGGATGCCGGCGTTACTGACCAGCACGTCGACTCCGCCATAGGCCGCCACAACTGCCGCTACCCCAGCGTTGACCTGCTCTTCGCTGGTCACGTCCATCCCTACGGCCATCGCGGTGCCGCCAGCCTTGATGATCTCGTCGGCGGTGGCCTGCGCCGCCGCCAGCTTGAGGTCGGCGATCACGACCTTGCCGCCTTCGCGAGCGAAGGTGTGGGCGATGCCTCGCCCCAGACCACTGGCGGCGCCGGTGACGATACAGACTTTGTTCTTGAGTTTCATGGGATTTCTTTCAGGTTGGGTGGATGTTTGCAGGCAGGCGCTGCGGGGAAATAGCCTACCAGTTCGCCGGCGCCCGCGTTTCCGTGTGGTATCAGCGTGGTGACTCGCCGGAAGAGCCGGCATCAGAAGTCAGGTCGAAGACATGGACGCCGCCGCCGATCGGTTCGCGACCGATCCAGCGCGGGTCACGCAGGGTGCTGGTCATGTCCGCATGTCCCGAAGCCCAATGCTCCAGTACTGAGGCGCGCGAGAACTCGTAATCCTTCGAATGGCTCTCATAGTGCTTGCCGCGATAGATCAGGTGCACGACCTCGACGCCGTGGACGCCGCGCACTTGTGCCAGGGCCTTGAGGTCGGGATCATTGCGCAAGTTGCCCGGCAACCGCCCCAGCAGGCTTTGTGCCGCCTGGGCGATCATTTGCCGATCCAGCTCATTGATGGTGTTCAGGCGGGTGCGGCTGGAAAAACGAATGTCCTTCTCGCGCTCGGTAACCTCTGCCAAGGTGGTCGGCAGTGCCCCCGCCGCCGGGAACAGGTCCACCTGGAACACTACCCGGCGCCGCTTGCAGGTCTGGTCGAGAACATACTGCAG
>JAENXP010000819.1 GCA_016649475.1 Burkholderiales bacterium
TATAGAATTATTGAGCATAATTTCTGTTCGTATCGGCGAATTTGAGAACGTTTTTCTACACGCGTGACGCACTTTTGAGTTTTTACACAGGCTGGACCCGAAGCGGACCTTCGGCTCGGTTTGGGCCGACGCTCCCAATCGCTCACTACATCGCTTAGAATGCCTCTTGAGGTCCACAGCTAGTCCAAGAGTTCGGCGATGGCGCTGTGGCCTGCCGCCCGGGCTATATCTACTGCCTGCTCGCGCTTCTCGTTGCGCAGACTGGTATTGGCACCCGCGGCGAGCAAAAGTTCTACCATCTTGGCCCTGCCGGCCGACGCGGCGAGCAGCAGCGCTGAATTGCCACTCTTGTTGCGCATGTCGATATCCACACCTGCCTGCAACAGAGCTTGTGCCATGGTGACATCGCCGCGCCGCGCCGCGATCATCAGCGGCGTATTGCCATGGCGCGATTGTTGCTGCGCGTTGGCGCCGGCAGCAAGCAGGGCGCGGGCAAGTTCGCCATGTCCGCCGCTCAGGGCCGCCAATAAAGGTGTCTCGTCGTTGGCGTCGGGCTGGTTGAGATCGGGGGCCATGCGTATCAACAGGTTTGCCGCCGAATTGTTCCCAGCATCCGCCGCATGCCACAAGGCGCTGCGCTTCTGCTCGTCAACTTGACCCACCGGGGCGCCGCGATTGATGAGCGCCGCCAACACTTCCATATTGCACTGGCGCGCTGCGACGATCAGCAAGGGTGTCTGATCCGGTACGTCGTCGATCGCAGCGCCATGGGCGATGAGCGAAAGTGCGACATCATTGTGTCCGCCACTGATGGCGCGGCCGAGCGGGCGCATGCCGGACAGGTCGGCAAGATCGGTACTGGCGCCGGCCTCAAGCAACCATTCAATGATGGTGACATGGCCTGCTTGCGCTGCATAAGCCAAGGCTGTTGCGCCGCCGCGGTCTTGTAAGTCGGGCGTCGCGCCGGCCTCAAGCAGGGCGGCGGCCACCTTGCCATGGCCCGCCTTTACCGCAAGCACCAGCGAACTCGCCCCGTCATTGTCGCGCGCATCAATCTCGTGCCCGCCAGCAGCCAGTGGTGCGATCAGATCGTCGCGGCCGCGCCGCGCCGCCTCCATCAGCACCGACCAGCCCTGCTTTGCAGAGAGTGCCGAAGGCGTCATCGCGGGCGCGACGGCCACAGGTTTCGGCTCTGGCTGTTTCACCTGCCTGGTGTTGGCGGGCACAACCGCTTTCAATTTAGCCCGCAGGCTTTTGGCCATGGCATGACCGTTTTCCGCCGCGGTGGCGATCCAGCGGCGTCCGTCATCGGGATTGGCGGTGATCCCGTGGCCGGCAAGATACATTTTGCCGAGGCTGAACTGCGCATCGACATGACCCTGGGCGGCGGCAGCCCGCATCAGCGCAAACGCTTTCGCGTCGTCGCGGGCAACGCCGCGTCCGACCCGATAAAGTGCGGCAAGCCTGTATTGCGCCTCGGCATGGTTGGAAGCGGCCAGCGCACTCAACAGTTCTGCGGCGCGAGCAAAGTCGCGCTTGCGCACGGCACTATCGACGCCACGCAGTTGCGCCGCGCCGTCGGCAGCCAAGACTATTGTGGTGTGTGGCTGCGCGCATGCAAGCAGCAGCACAAGAA
>JAENXP010000275.1 GCA_016649475.1 Burkholderiales bacterium
CGAGCAGAGCCTGGCTTCGCGCTCGACGTGACGCACCTGGCGCTGTCCGGGATGTGCCGCTCGTGCCAGGAGCCGTGGAGCGGCCGCGACATCGCCGCATGCGGCCAGTGCCTCCTTCTCGTTGAGAACCAGCAGATCCCAGGCCTCGCCCTGACACTCGGCGAGCCGAGTGAGCTGGCGCGGACTCCAGCTTGCGCTGACCGAAATGCGCGCACCGTCTTGTCGCGCTTGGGTTAGCGGTCCCTCAAGGCGGCTGGCTTCTTCGAGGCCTGGCACATGCACCCATGCAGCTTTGGGTAGGCGCTTGACCTGGGCGAGCACATCAAGCTGAGCCGAACTCAAGAACGCACGATCTTTCTTATCCGAGAAGACCAGCGAGATCGCGGGGTTGTCAGGGGCAACCAGCGGCACCAGTGCGATGCCCAGCCGCTGGACCAGCAACGCCACCGCCTGATCGACGATGCCGTGTCCCATCGGGGTGCAAAGCGTCACTTGCAGGCCGAGAGCGGCGGCGACAGTGGCCGTGTTGAGTGCGCCGCCCAGGCCCAGTTCAATGCGATCCACAAACAATTCCTGCCCTGGCGCCGGGCGCACGTGGGGCGGGACAAAGACTTCGAAGTAGGCCATGCCGACGACGACAAGATCTGTCAAAGGCGCTGCGCCTGCTGCTGGATGCAAGGGGCGCTCAACTGCCACGAAGACCCTTCAAACGAAACATAAGACTTCCTTTCTCAATAAATTAGCCCTACAGCCAAGAACTGGATTACCCGGCTCGAACCGCATCCATGAACTCGTCACCCCAGCGCACCACATCGTTTTCGGTAATGATGGCCGCCATGCGCTGGCATCGATACGCCATTTCATCCGCGCCCATGGTCAGTGCCTGGTGCAATACCTTGGACATTGAGTTCGCATCGTAGGGGTTGGTCAACAGCGCACCGTGCAATTCGACTGCGGCACCCGCGAACTCCGAGAGAATCAGTACGCCACTGCTGTTTGTGGCTTGCTTGGCTGCAACAAATTCCTTGGCAACCAGGTTCAGGCCGTCACGCAGGGGCGTGATCCAGGCCACTTCGCAAGCTGCGTAATGCGCCACCACATCCTCAAAGGGCAGTGATCGGTAAGAGTAGCGCACCGGTGTCCGCTCCAGGGTCGAGAAGCGGCCATTGATGCGGCCGACGATCCGGTCCACCTCAATCCGCAAGGCGTCGTAGATTTCCATGCCGGGCGCCGCGGGCGTGACGATGTATATCAAGGTCACGCTACCAATCAATTCCGGATGCTCTTCAAGTAGCCGCTCAAAGGCCCGCAGCTTTTCGAGTGAGCCCTTGACATAGTCCAGACGCTCAACCGAGAGAATGCCTTTCCCACCGCGCAGGAGCGCCTGGATGCGGGCGATCTTCTGCAGCACTGCCGGCTTCTTGGTAATTTGCTCGACCAAGCCCACGTCGATGCCAACTGGGTGCGCACCCAACCTCACACGGTGGCCGCCGACGTCTACGCCCAGGGTGACGGAGCCGGTCCCAAGCGCACAGCCGTAGGTGATGAAACGCGGCGCACAGGGCACCGATTCCAGCACCTCCACCGGGGTATAGGAGCGCACCGCATCGACAAAGTTTTCGACGTAGCGCGGAATGTGAAAACCAATGTAGTCGCACTGCAGCAAGCTGCTAAGGATTTCCCGGTACCACGGCAGGATGTTGAAAATGTCGCTCGACGGAAACGCTGTGTGATGAAAGAACGCAATGCGCAAATCGGGCCGCAGTGGGCGCAAGTACGCAGGCACCATCCACAGGTTGTAGTCGTGGATCCAGACCACCGCCCCTTCGGCTGCCTCAGCTGCCGTTTGTTCTGCAAAGATCCGGTTGACCTCCAGGAAGCGCTCCCAATGCGCCTCGTTGAACTCGACCTTGTCCGGGAACGAAAAAATGATCGGCCAGAACGCCTCTTTGGAGAATTTCTTGTAAAAAATGTCCACGTCATCTGGAGTCAGCGCAATGCGCGCCACTTTCAGGTTGGGGTAGCTTTTGGCGTCCACCGGCACGTGCCGGACGAAGCCTTCGGGCGCGCGGCTGTCCTGCATGGACCAAGCCACCCAAGAGCCTTGGCGCCCGCCGGCAAAGAAACCCAGCAGGGTCGGAATGATGCCGTTGGGACTCTTGGGCCGTTTTTGCATGACCACGCCGTCTTTCACGACCTCGTCGAATGGTGGGCGGTGGTAGACCATGACCAAGCCTGCATCGCCGCGCTCGTCCATGCGGCGCTGGGCGCTGGGTGTGCTCTCAACCTGCGTCCCGTGATGAGCCAGCCCCGCCAGAATGCCCCCGCAACCTTCATCGTTGGCGATGAACACGCGTGCCATCTTGCCCACCTGTTGGATCAGCGCCGGCTCGGCGCCGCCGACCACGATGCCTTTGAAGCCGGTGGTGTACATGGAGAGGTCGTTCAGCGTGTCTCCTGCGACAATGATGGAATCCAGGTCAAACCCCTGTGCTCCGGCGAGCTGGCGCAGTGTCGCTCCTTTGTTTACACCACGCGGCAAGACATCCAGATAGCGCCCGTCCGAGAACAGCAGTTCGCAGTCGAGCTCATCAACAGCTGCCCGCAGTTCGGTGGAAATACCACCTTCACCGACGAAGAATGAGCAACGCCGCTCCTGTGGCACAGTTTGGCGCCGCAACAAGTGAAACCCCGCGAGCTTTCGCAACACCGCCTGTGTGCCTGGCCAGCGCGCGGCAATCTCATGGTAGAGCGGGTCGACCGGGCGCAAGTCACCATAGACCACCGTGGCACCCACATCGGCAATGATGTAGTCGGGTTGCGGCAGTGTTGAATCACTTAGCAGGGGGATGATCGACTCCAACCCCCGTCCGCTGACGTAGACCAATTGTGCTCCGGCCAGACCGCCACTGAAGAGATCACGGATGCGCCGTCTTGCTTGTTGCGTACCGGCCAGCAGCGTTCCGTCAAGGTCGGTGGCCAGGACCAGGTCGTTTGACCTTATTCTGGCTGGTTGTGCGGCTTGTTGAATGACATCCATTGTGAGCTCCCTTAGAAAGGCGGGCTCAACTTGTGAATGGAGTCATGGCTTGGCGCCCAACTTCATGGGGCCCAAGACTACTCCACCAACCGACCCTTAGCCCTCGGCTTTGTCTTGCCGCCTTCTGTGTGCTCAGCTAAGTGGTGAACCAGAGGCACGCTCCAACAATGGGAACGACGACCTCGTCCGCGGAAAATTATTCCTCTGTTTGTTCCGACCGAAAACTGAGCCGGACGTTCTGCCTAGCCTACTCCATTCTTGGGCGGCGTGTTTTGAGGAGTAATCACCATCGACGTGATTGGCAGGATTTAGGGGTTACGCAGCCGTAGCAAGAAGTCCGCACGCGGGATATCGTGCGTAAGGTTGCCTGCTACGCGCCCACTTCGGGCCCATCATCACGAAACACGGGAAGTCTCGCAGGCGTAGTGCCTGCGGGGCCCTCTTCCTACGAAAGAAACGGTACCGATCAGTGAATGAGCAGAATGGCGCGTCGGACATGAGCATCCATGTGCGCCCTGGCGGCCACCGAGAGGCACTCCCGGGCACAGGCACTGGCCTGAGCGCTCTGGCCCAGTTTGCCGCTGACCCGGGCCTGATCCAGCAGGATTTCCACTGATAGCGCGACGTAGCTGTCGGTCTCGCGGACGCAACGCTGGCGGCCTTCGGCAAGCCACTCCATGGCCCGCGCGTGATCGTTCAACGCCTCGAAGCAAAGCCCCATCGCTCGCGCCACCGCCCCCTCCCAACATGGATCACCAAGTTGGCAACTGAGCGCGAACGCGCTCTCGAGGTCAACCTGAAGGGCCCTGGGATCGTCGCCCTGCCGCAACCTTGATTCGACCAGCAAGGCGCTCGGCCAAGGGCGAAACGACGTCCAGCGCAAATCATCAACCAGCTTCAGGCAATCGCTGAGCCAGCGGTCTGCGTCAGCGAGCCGGTCCGCCGCCAGCAGACCCCAGGCACCCAATCCCAGGGCCCAGATCTGGCGCCTCTGGTTGCCGGTGGTGTAGGCGTGCTCCAGCGCCGTCTGGTAGTGCTCAAGTCCCTCGTCGAGCTTGCCCCAATCAACCAGGTTGAATCCGATCACGCTGTGAACGCTGGCGAGATCGTCGCCGTCTGTGGCGACGTCGAGAGCGCGCGCAAGATGATCCGACGCGGTCGGCCGACGGCCCGCAAGCGCCTCCACATAGCCGAGCTCACGATAGCCGGTCAGGGCGATGCGCGCGGCACCACAGCGCTCGGCCAGCTCGACCGACTGGCGCAGCAGAATGGCTCCCTCGTCGTCGTACCCACGGACCGAGTGAACGAGCGCCGTGCCCAGCTCAGCCAAGGTCTGGGCCTGCAACTGAAGATCGCCGCACTTCTCGGCGTCGCTAGCGGCACGGCGCAGACAGTCGACTCCCGCTTCGACAGCACCGGCAGACAAGGCCGCCAGGCCCGACGCCATCAGCGCGTCGACGATCGCGCGCGCGGAAATTCCGCTGGGCGGTGCCGCGACCGACCGGCGTGAGGCGCTTCGCAACGCTGCGCTGGGCGCTTGTCCGAGTTCGGTTATGAACATCTTCTCGGTGGATTCCACATGTTCCCTGGCTGTATTGAA
>JAENXP010000172.1 GCA_016649475.1 Burkholderiales bacterium
CTGAAATACACGCTGCTTGCCCACGCCCGGCCCCGTCCCCATGCGATTGCTGCTCATGTAGGTGACTTTCTTGCTGGCGTTGTCGAACAGCACGCCCTTGCCCCGCTGACCGACGAACATAATGGCGTAAACGGAGGTGATGTCGAACACCGCGTAGCCGGGGGCGCTCTCCACGGCCTTGCGCGCCTCGGGGTCCACTGCGTAGAGCTTGGCCAGCGCGTCTTCGGTCATTTTCTGTCGTGCCGCGCGCTCGGCTTCTTTCTCGTCCGGCTTCATTTTCGAACTCGACGCCTCTTCTTTCTCGCCGGACTTGGCGATTGCGCCCTGCCCCCAGGGCAGGCTCGCCGCGACGAGCAGGAGGATCGCAGGCGCGATCGATTTGAATCGGAGGTGAATACTCATGGCTTTGCCTTTTGACTGATTATTTCGGTGTAGGTGAACTGCGGGCGCAGACCACCCGGATTCAGGGCGCCAGCGGAACTTCGCCAGCGATCTCGTATTTGACCAGCGCGCGCACCTTGTTCTCGATCTGCATGTAGCGCGCGACCTTGCGTCCGGGCAGCACCTTGGCCAGCCTGGGCAGGAATTTGCGCTTGAGCTTGGTCTCGGCTTCTTCGACGGCGATGCTTTGTTCCAGCAGCTTGACCGCTTTGGCGTCGGTGAGGCTGTCCGCGTTGTACTCTTTCGCATAAGCGGCGATGGTCATCGCCAGCTTGTCATTGATCTTGTGCAGTTCCTTTTGATACTTTTCGTACACCGGCCAGAATTTCTTCGCCTCGGCCTCGGTCAGGTCCATGTTTGCGGCTACGAGCAGCTTCTTGTCGCCTTTGAGCTTCTCGCGCAGGATTTGCATATTGTCCGCGGGCTGGGCTTCGGCGGACTTGGTCTGGGCGAATACCGGCGCCGCGCTCAGGGCGGCGACCAAAATCAGTGCGTAACGCATGGCTTTCATGGAGATCCTTTCGGGAGTCGGGTTGTTCAACTGCGCCGCGCGAAACCGGCGGCGGAGGGCGATTCTACCATCAGCGGTGATGGTCAGGCTTTTGCGAAGCAGAGCCGCAAAGCGCGAATTGCACTATGCAGAGCGAGACGCGCGTGCTCACTCGGCGAGTTTCCACTCCCCGGACGTTTTTTCGCAGAAATTGTACTGCCCGGAAGCCGAACGCCCCTTGGCCCTGTTTGCGATCGACAGGGTGCGGCAAGGCATCTGGCCACGTTCGAAACTCTTGATCACCTTCAGCTTGCCGCCCGCCTTGGATGCCGGGTTGGACCAGTTGCGGCTTTCGCCGGCGGCGCCCTGTTTCAGAATGTCCTGCAGCGCCTGGTTGAAGATCTCGTGATCCGCCTTGGTGAAGTGCGTGTATGGGGTGTCGTTCATGAAGCTCAGGTTGGACGCCGCGACCGGCGCGGCGGCTACGACAGCGGCGAGCAGGATACTGCTGAAAATGCGGGCTTTGAGCGACATGAATCGAGTCCCAGTAAAGCTGGATGTTCTAACCAACGAGGCTCAGGGTGCAACTTCCTTCCAGCCGGGGCCTGGATCGAAAACGGTCATTTTCGCGCCGATGCCGGCCGTGTCATCACCGAGGTTTTTCTCGTAGACCTTGCCGTTGTGATTGACGATGAAACTCATCACGCCGGTGTCGCCGTGCTGGTCGGGATACGCAACCATGGCGAAGCCGGCGATCATGCGGCCATTGATCACGTAGCGATAAGCTCCTCCGGGCGCGTTCTTGCCCTGTCGCGCCAGAATGCGGTAGTGATAGCCGCGATAGGCGTCGCCCTTATTGTGTCCTTCGAGATAGGGCGAGCTCGCGGCGATCAGCGGACCGAAGGGGCTCTCCTCCTCGCCCTTGGCGGGGTCCGCGTCCCAGTACAAACCGTCCTGTTTGCCTTTCGCGCTGGCGAGCTTGCGCGCGTATTGCAGCACGCCGTCGGCGTTGCGGTCGCGCGACGCATACTGGCGTTGCGCATCCACGTAGGCGCGCAGCACGTGGATGGCATTGCGCTCGTTCGCGCCGATACGCCGGTTCAGCAGTTCATCGACGCCTTCTTCTGTGGCGAAACGCCAGGCGCCATCTACGCGCACCAGCGGGATCGGCAGCGGCCAGGCCTGGGCGCCCATCAGCAGCACACGGCGGTCGCTGCCATGTTCTTCCAGCACGTGGAAGGTGGCCAACATCGCAGCGGTATCGGCGCGCACCTTGGCGTCATGGGCCGAGTCGCCAGTGTCCACCAGATTCCTGTGCTCACTGCCGAAGATGGCCAGGAGTTGCGCTTCGTCGTTCGCTTTCAGCGCCTCGCCGAGCGCATCCACTGCGGCTTCGGGCGTGGCGAAGGTCCGCTGGTCGGCGGCGGCAGACGCCAGCGGCAGCGCCAGCAATAGCAACAGTGCCAGCCGGCGCAATTGGGTCATCATCGAGAACAGTTTCATGGGTATGGTCACTTTGTCGGTTGCTTGCACGTAGTCCATGGCCATCTCCTAGCGGCGACCACCGCCGCCGCCGCCGCGGCCACCACCGCCGCCGCCGCGTGCACCCGCGCTCGGGGACGGCCGGGAACCGGCACCTGCGCCGGACATCGAGCTGCGGCTCGAGGCGCCACGCGAACTGTTCATCTGCGTCTGGCGTCCAGAAGTGTTCGCGCCGCCGAAAGCACCGCCGCCCGAAGGCTGTGTCGACGGCCGTGTTGCTCCTGCCGAAGGTCGTGTTGCTCCTGCCGACGGACGTGCTGCGCCTGCCGATCCACCGGCACCGCCAGGCCGGGTGCTCGCGTTTCGCGTCGACTGGGTTCTGCCGGTGCTGCTGCTGACCTGGCCCGGCTGTTTGTTCGACTTCCACTGGCTCGAGCCGCCCGACGATCCGCCGCGATTGACGTTACCCGTATTGATGTTCCCGGTATTGATATTGGTGTTTCGGTTGATGTTGATATTGTTGTTGCCACCACCGTAATTGGCGCCGTATCGGCCCCCGTTCCATGCCGCACCGATGGCCGCGCCCCAGATGATGCCGGTTGCCAGTGCGGCACCCGGCGGATACGGGTAGTAGTACACCGGGTAAGGCGAAGGATAGTAGCCCCAGGAAGAATATCCGCCGGATACGACCACGGTGGTCGGACTGTACTGCGGTACATAGATCACCTGCGGATCCGCAGGGACGATCTTGATGACCTCCTTCTCGACCACGACGGTCTGCTTGTCATCGCTCTTCAGGTTGCCCACCGACTGCGTCTTGCGACGGAACACCTGCACCGCCTCCAGCACCGCGCCCTGGTCTTCGACCACGGCCTCGCCCAGCGAGGACGTCCAGTCGAGGTCGCCGCTCATGCTCTTCACCACCTCGGGATAGTTGAGCAGCGACTTCAACGCATCATCCCAATTTTCGTCGACCTGCAGGTTCGGATCGGCCTTGCGCTTCTCCAGAAACCGGTCCGCCTGCACGATCTGCAAAGGATTGGTCGCTGCGGGCAGAATGATGGCGACCAGGTCGTCCGGGTACAGCGCTATGCGGTCGACGAGTTTTTCGAGTTCTTCGGGTGAGCGCGCGGCCGGCGCACTTGCACTTGCGGCGGGGGCCTGCGCAAACAGGTTTGTCGCGAACACCAAGGCGACAAACGCGGCCATGATGGCAGGCCAGCGGGGGCCGCCGCTGCGGGCGGGAGTCGGGGCGAAAAATTGCATTGTCATGCTTGCTCCATGTCAGGCTTGCTAACGGTGGGGAGGACATCTACGGCACGCAGCCGTCATGACAATTCGCGTGCGCGACGTCCATTTCGCCGCCGCGTACATCCTCACCAGTGCGGCCTCCCTGGCCTGCAGAGCGGCCGACCTTCGAATTTTACCACTGGCGCGATACCGATGGTACTCGAGGAACCCCACTACGTGAAGGCAAATGCAGCCACAAAGGCGGCGGCCCGCACACCGCCTTTGTTCAAAAGCCTTACTTCTTCCCGCCGCCTTTTTTCGGCGCCGGCATAACCGAAATGGCCAGCGCTTCGGTGTAGACCACCTCCACCTGGTCGCCCTTTTTCACCACTTTGAAATGATCCGGATTTTGCACGTCGAGCTCGACCACATTCCCCTTCGGGCCTTTCAAGGTAATGGTCTTGTTTTTCTTGCTGACGGCGATTACGTCGGCCATGATCGTGATCTGGTGGCCTACGGCGCCGCCCGGCTTCTGCCCCGGCTCGGCGCGCACTGCATCCGATTTTTCCGTCCTTTCGCGTATTCCGCCGCCTTTCTTCAGTTCCAGAGTAAGCGCGCGCACGTACTCGACGACCACTTCGTCACCGACTTTCAGCTGGTCGAAATTTCTCACCTCGTCCCCGGCCTCCACGTCGAAAGCATTTCCGCCATGCCCCTTCAGGGTTATGGTCCGGGTGGCCTTATTGATCGCGGTCACCATGGCAGAAGCCTTGGCCGTACCCACCATGGCCGCTTTTCCGGGCTCGCTGGCGGTTACCACTGCGCCGACGGGCGCCTTCTGCGCAAATACCGGCAAGGCGAAAACTGACATCGCCAAAAATACAATCATCGTCGAATTACGCATGGTTCTCTCTCTTTATGTGTTGGGGAAAAAATGGGGCGTCCGGACAAGTCCTCGGGCGCGCATAGTAACATCGAACGACCAGCTCCGACACTGCCGTACTTGCCGTACCAAGTGCCTGTTTCAATCGACGGAGCGCCTCCCCAGGAGATAAGCGGCACTCGCGCATCGAGTCCAACAAAAAAGGCGACACACGGCGTCGCCTTTCTTGTTTGCCTACCGCGGCAATTACTTCTTATGGCACTTGACGCAGTCGGCTTTTTCTTTGACGCCGAACGACTTCGTGCCGTCATGGCAGGTGCCGCAGAATTTGCCTTCGGTGATTTCCTTCATGGTGACCTTGACTTTGCCGGCTTTCATTTCAAACAGCTTCGGCTTGACGTGACAATCGGGGCATTTCAAACCCTTGGCGGCATGTGCCTTGCCGTCGAACGTCACTTTGCCCTCTTTGCTCGCGTACTCGATCGTTTTCCCCGGCGGGACCGCCATGACACTGCCGATCGAAAGCATCAACGCCACGAAAACCGCCAATATCCCTGCGAACTTCATTTGGTCACCCCTTGCATAGTAGAAAAATGAACGAAATGTGAATTAATTGTCTATTCTAAATCAAACGCAGCACTGCGCAATACCGTTGACAAGGCCCGTAAGATTTACCCACGACGATATTGTGGCTTTTCTGCGGCCCGTTGTCCACCCGCAATAAGCCGCTGGATTCAGGCCTTTAATCTGCGCCTGAGCTCTTTTGCCAGCAGTTCGATCTCCAGAGCCGCCACCGAGCCCGGCGGGGGAAAACCGATGCTGGGCGTCTCGACGAAGGCGACGCGCTGGCCGATCTGGGCCGACATGAAGGGCACGCCGGAATGCTCCAGATCCTCCCTGATTTGCGCCGAAACGGCCGTGCGCTGGGCCATGGTCAGGACCACCGCGTAACGCGGGCGCGTGTCCTTGCGCTTGCCGCCGCCGGCGATTTCGCGCAGCAGTTCCACCGCCTGCATCGCCTCCCTCAAGTCGAACGGCGACGGCTTGCACGGAATCAGCACGAAATCGGAGTGCTCCAGGGCCTCGATGTTCTTGCGCCGGCGATAGCCCGCGGTGTCGATTACTATCCGCTCGTACTCGCCGGCGAGTTTTGCGATGGTCTTGCCGACATCCTTACTGGTGTCCGCGAAAACGGGAACGTGCAAAACCTCAGGCCGGCAGACGGACAAGGACGCCTGCGGGTCGGCGTCGAGCAGCGCCGTTTTCCTGGTTTGCGACCAGTAGGCGGCAAGGCAGACTGCGAGCGTGGATTTGCCGCAGCCGCCTTTGGTCGAGTAGAGGGAGACGATCATTTCCCGCTGATCCCGCAGCGCCGCCCGCCGCCTGTAGGCGAAAGCCGGTCCGGAGCGCGCCGCATGGCTTCAGTTCACGCCGATTTGGACACCAACTCGAAATGTTCCACCACGGGCGGA
>JAENXP010000635.1 GCA_016649475.1 Burkholderiales bacterium
GTCGAACTGGTCTACGCTGCATCGGTCCACCAGGCGGTCTGCACGGCGCTCGACGCGATGGCAACGCCAACGCGCTAGGTCCACAAGCTATATCCTGATCGCATGGCACTAGCTTCGGTATCTTCGGCCCACCTCGCGTTCGGGCTGCACGCACTGCTCGACAACGCCGACTTCAGCATCGAGGCCGGCGAACGGGTCGCGTTGATCGGGCGCAACGGCTGCGGCAAGTCCACCCTGGCGCGCATCCTGGCGGGCGAAGACGATCTCGACGACGGCCTGGTGGTGAGGGACTCAGGAATGCGCGTGGCGCGGGTCGCGCAGGAGCCGGAGTTCGAATCCGGCAACACCGTCTTCGAGGCGGTTGCAGCCGGCCTCGCGGTGGAGGTCGCGCAGATCGAGCGCTACGAACAGCTGAGCGCGGCGCTCGCGAGCGCCCACGACACCAGGCCATTGCTCGAGCAACTCCATGAACTTCAGGTTGAACTCGAGGCGAGCGGGGCCTGGTCGGTCCGATCGCGCATTGAACGGGTGATCGATCGTCTCGGCCTCGAACCCCGCGCGCTACTCTCGACCCTTTCGGGCGGCACTCGCAAGCGCGTCGCGCTCGCCCGGGCGCTGGTCTCGGAGCCGGACCTACTGCTGCTCGACGAGCCCACCAACCACCTCGACCTGTCGTCGATCACCTGGCTCGAAGACCTGCTGCTGGGCTACGCGGGTGCAATCATCGTGATTACCCACGACCGGCGCTTCCTCGACCGGATCGCGACCCGGGTGGTCGAACTCGACCGCGGCCGGCTGCTCAGCTATCCCGGCAACTATGCTTCCTACCAGCGTTTCAAGAACGAGCAACTGGCCACGGAGCGAACCGTGGCCGAGAAATTCGACAAGGTACTGGCGCAGGAGGAAGTCTGGATCCGCCAGGGGGTCGAAGCCCGCCGCACCCGCAACCAGGGGCGGGTCTTGCGGCTCGAAGCCCTGCGACGCGAACGCGCCGCGCGGCGCGAGCGCAGCGGTCAGGTGCGCCTCGACATCTCAGCTGGCGAGCGTTCCGGCAAGCTGGTCGCGGAATTGATCGGCGTCTCGAAATCCTTCGGCGCGAACACCGTGGTGCGCGATTTCTCGACCACCATCGTGCGCGGCGACAAGATCGGAGTGATCGGCAACAACGGGGTCGGCAAGACCACCCTGCTGCGCCTGATCCTGGGCGAACTGGCGCCCGACACCGGCACGGTGCGACTCGGCTCCGGCCTGCAGATCGCATACTTCGACCAGATGCGGCGGGCGCTGGACGACGACGCCACGCTGGCCGACACCATCAGTCCGGGATCGGAGTGGATCGAGATCGGCGAACGGCGCACCCACGTGATCAGCTATCTCGGCGACTTCCTGTTCCCGCCCGAGCGCGCCCGCGCGCCGGTGAGCTCACTCTCGGGCGGCGAGCGCAACCGCCTGTTGCTGGCCCGGCTGTTCGCCCGCCCGGCCAACGTGCTGGTCCTGGACGAACCGACCAACGACCTCGACATCGACACCCTCGAGCTGCTCGAGGCACTGCTGCAGGAATATGCCGGCACGCTGTTCCTGGTCACCCACGATCGCGACTTCCTCGATAACGTCGTCACCCAGACCATCGTTGCCGAAGGCGACGGCCGCTGGGTCGAGTATGCCGGCGGTTATGACGACTGGATGCTGCAGTCGGGACGCACCGCGCGCTCGCGCGAAGAAACAGCGCCGCTGCGCGAACCTGCGCCGGCGCGGCGCCAGCTTGAACGCGCGGCACCGGAACCGGGCAGCACACGGCTCAGCTGGCGCCAACAGCGCGAACTGGAAGGTCTGCCGGCGCGCATCGCCGCACTCGAGCAAGAGCAAAGACTGTTGCACCAACGCTTGGCCGATCCGGCGCTGTACCGCGGCGAGGAATCGGGCGAAGACGTGCGCAACGCCAAGACCCGCGCCGAGAACATCGAGGTCGAACTGCTCGAGTGCCTCACACGCTGGGAAGATCTCGAGTCACGCAGCTCCTGAGCGGGCTGCGCCGCAGCTGATCAGGGCGCGTCGCCCGCCAGACGCCACCCGAGCAAACCGGTGCGCTCGGTGACGCGGCCGGCGGCATCGGACAGCGCCCCCTCCCCGGCAAAGATTTCCAGTTTCAGCCGCGCGCGCGTGATGCCGGTATAGATCAACTCCCGCGTCGCCAGGCGGTGACCGGCGGGCGCGGCGACCAAAGTGACCTGGTCGAACTCCGAACCCTGCGACTGGTGCACA
>JAENXP010000425.1 GCA_016649475.1 Burkholderiales bacterium
ACGCCATCCCTTGCCATCGGGCGTGCGCGGCAGGTTCGCAAGATCGAGCGTGGACACGCGAAACAGTTCGCCGGCCCCCTCGGCGTCGGCCGAAGTGATGACGGGCGTGTTGATCCAGACGAAGCCGTGCTCGTGGAAAAAGCGGTGTATGGCCTGGGCGACGCTGTGGCGCACGCGCGTGGTCGCGCCGATGACGTTGGTGCGCGGGCGCAGGTGCGCCACTTCGCGCAGGTATTCCATGGTGTGGGGCTTGGGCTGGATCGGATAGGTGTCGGGATCTTCCACCCAGCCCAGCACCTTGATCTCGCTTGCCTGCATTTCGAACGGCTGTCCCTTGGCCGGGGAGGGCACGATGCTGCCGGTCGCCTCCAGCGCGCAGCCCGCGGTCAGATGCACGACCTCGTCTGCGTAGTTGGCGAGCGTGTTCGGCGCCACCACCTGCACCGGATGAAAGCAGGAGCCGTCGGAAACATGCACGAAGGATATTCCCGCCTTCGAATCGCGGCGGGTGCGCACCCAGCCCTTGAGCGTGACGGGTTCGCCCTGCGGGGCGCGGCCGGAAAGGATGTCGATGCAGCTGCAGCGGGTCATGATGTATGGTGGAAAATAAAATCTGGTGCAATGATACGTTGATTTCGAAGCATGCCCTCATCGTCGTTGTGGGAGCGAGCCTGCTCGCGAACCATCGAATTCTCGAGCAAGCTCGCTCCCACGCGGCGAGGCATCAGGGCCGCGGCCGGCGGAAAGGATGCGTGGAGGACAGCCCGCCATCCACAGCGATCGCCTGGCCGTTGATGTAGGAGGCCTCGTCGCTCGCCAGGAACGCCGCCATCGCGGCGATTTCCTGCGGCTCGCCGTAGCGTCCCAGCGGATTCAACTGGCCGAGATTGGCCGCGGTGCCGCGTCCCCTGGCGTAATCGAAAATCGGCTTGGTCATGCCGGTCTCGATCAGTCCGGGACAGACGGCGTTGACGCGCACGCCGCTGCCGAAAAACGAGTTGGCCGCGGTCTGCACCAGGCTGATGATGCCGGCCTTGCTTGCGCTGTAGGGGTTGCCGCCCGCATTCGCGCGCAATCCCGCCACCGATGCGGTGCAGACGATGGACCCGGAACCCTGCTTCACCATGTGCTGTCCAGCGTGCTTGAGCGCGAGGAAGGGGCCGATCAGGTTCACCCGCAATATTTCCTGCCAGTGCTCGACGGTCTGCTCGAACAGCGGTACCAGGCCGCCGCTGATGCCGGCGTTGGCGTACACCACGTCGAGGCCGCCGAATTCCGCAATGGCGCGCGCAACGTAGGCCTGCACCTCGACTTCGCTGCCGGCATCGGCCGCCATCGCGACGGCCCTGCCTCCCGCGGCGGCGATCTGCGCGGCGGTTTCCTCCAGCGCATCGCGCGTCTTGTCCACCGCCAGCACCGCGGCGCCCTCGCGCGCGAACAGCAGCGCGCTCGCGCGTCCGATGCCGCTCGCCGCGCCGGTCACGATCGCGCGCTTGCCTTCCAATCGGCCCATGTCATGTCTCCAGATGTTGGGGTTGCGTTTTTTCCGGTTCTTGCACTTGGCATTGTAAACGTTGCCGCAGCTCCGGCGGTGCTCGAACGCAGAATAGGCCAATGCGTGCCTGTGGTAGTGTGCGAATTTCTGTCCTCCCTGGGGTAAAGCCATGACCGTGACGATACGCAAAATAGAGGCGCGCGACGAGGCGCGCTGGCGCGCGCTGTGGGAAGGCTATTGCAGGTTTTACGAACACGATGTGTCCGAAGCCGTCACGCGCCATACCTGGGCGCGCATCATGGACCCGGACTCGCCGGTGCATGCCATCGTCGCGGAGCGCGCGGGCGAGGGCGTCATCGGCATGTCCAATTACATCATCCACGAAAATACCTGGACCCTGACCCCGGTGTGCTACCTCGAAGACCTGTATGTCGATCCGGACAAGCGCGCGTCCGGTGTGGGCAGGCAGTTGATCGACTGGCTGGTGGCGCGGATGCCAGAGCAGGGCTGGTCGCGACTTTACTGGAACACCAAGGAGAACAACTACCGCGCGCGCGGCCTGTACGACAAATACACGCCGCATAGCGGCTTTTTGCGTTACGTGATCAACAAGCCGCAGGCGTAGTCTTTCAGCGCGATGCCTATTTCTTTATGATGACTTCCGGGCCGCCCGTGCCCGCAGTCCGTTCATAGACGCCATCCCCGGCCTTTTTGTACTTGGTGAGGCCGGAGTTCCTGATCCTGTCGTCGGATACCGACCAGGCGCCGCCCAGGGCGACCGCGCTGATGCGGCGCTCGCACGCCTGGCCGCAGCCCGGACATTGTGTGAGCTTGGCGTCGGCGATGCGCTGCACCACCTCGAACAGGCCACCGCATTTTTCGCACTGGCCGGACATGGGGGCGTATTCGTAGATCGGCATGGGTGGATTTTACCGCGAACGGCAAGGATCGCCCGTGAAGCGGAAAATCAGGCGATGACCCGAAGCAGGGGTGCAGCTCAGGGCTGTTCGGCGGGCAAGAGGAGCCCGGCGTCGAGTCCTGAAGACAGCAGACTTTTCTCGATCGCTTGCGCAATCGCACGAGCCCTGGTGCCATGACGGCGCGCGGCGTCGCCCTGGCCCTGCGCTCTACACAGACGGCCTAAGGCGGCCTGCGTATCCATCTGCAGGCGCACGCGGCCGACATGCTCCGCCAGCGTCGCGGCGCGGGACAACTCTGCCTGGGCTTGCGCGTAGTCTTTCTGCGCGAGCAAAGCTTCGCCGCGCCAGCGCCGTGCGCACGCCTCGAGCTCGCGCAGTCCGCCCGGTTCGGCAATGGCAAGCAGTTCATCCGCGTATGCGCTGCAGCCACCCGCGTCGCCCGCGGCGAGCGCGACCTCGGCCAGCCCCTCGATACACCTGATCACCATATAGCGCTCCGAATTGCGGCGTGCCTGTTCCAGCGTGCCCTGCAGCGCCGGTGCGAGGTCTTTCTGCCCGAGCCGCGAGCGCGCGACGGCGAGGTGGGTGTCGATCGCGGCGCGCCAGAACATGATGCCGGTTTTGCGCCCGAGCGCATGTCCGCGCTCCAGATGTTCGATCGCCAGTTCGTTCAGGCCGAGGTCGAGCAGCAGACGGCCGATGAAATCGCTCGCAATGAACTGATAGCGTGTCTGTCCGAGACTTTCGAGCCAGCGCAGGGTCTTGCGCATGCCGGCCCAGGCCTCGCCGTAGCGCCCCGTGCACGCCCGGACATGGTCGAGTCCGAGCAGCGTCGGGCCCATGTGCCACTGCAGGTCCGCGGCGCGCGCGATGCCGAGCGCCGCCTCGAAGTTCGCCGCGGCGCGCGGGTAGTCGCCGAGCCCTTTGGCACCGGCGCACGCGTGCCCGATCATCATCAGGTTCTCCGACTCGTAGCTCCTGTCGCCGATGCCGCGGGAGAGTTCCAGCGATCGGGTATAGCCTGTCTCTTATACACATCTGACG
>JAENXP010000840.1 GCA_016649475.1 Burkholderiales bacterium
CCTCATTTTGGAAGATCTCTTATGCTAAAATTTCAATGTTGTAACAACCGCACAAGCATGCATACATGTTGAAGCAGCGCACCCTCAAATCCGTCGTCCGCGCGACCGGCGTGGGATTGCATTCGGGCGAGAAGGTGGAAATGACGCTGCGTCCGGCGCAGGCCAACACGGGTATCGTGTTCCGGCGTCTGGATCTGCCCCAGCCCGCCGATGTGCGGGCCGGCGCCTACAAAGTCGGTGACACGCGCTTGTGCAGCACGCTGGAAGAGGGCAGCACCAAAATCGCCACGGTGGAGCACCTGATGTCGGCCCTGGCCGGGTTAGGCGTGGACAACGCCTATATCGATCTCACCGGATCGGAAGTGCCCATTATGGACGGCAGCGCCTCGCCTTTCGTGTTCCTGCTGCAATCGGCGGGCATTGTCGAGCAGTCCGTGGCCAAGCGCTTTATTCGCATCAAGAAACCAGTCGAAGTAAGGGACGGCGACAAATGGGCGCGCTTCGCGCCCTATGCCGGCTTCAAGCTGTCTTTTTCCATCGTCTTCAACCACCCGGTGTTCGACAAGTCCAGCCAGAAAGTGACGGTCGACTTCGCCGAAACCTCCTATGTCAAGGAGGTGGCGCGGGCGCGAACCTTTGGTTTCATGCAGGATGTCGAAAGTCTGCGCGCCAGTGGCCTGGCCATGGGAGGCAGCCTGGACAACGCGGTCGTGATGGATGAATACCGGGTGCTGAACTCGGACGCCTTGCGCTACGCCGATGAATTCGTAAAACACAAGATTCTGGACGCCATCGGCGACTTGTACCTGCTCGGCAACCCGCTGATTGGGGCGTTTTCGGCCCACAAGTCCGGTCACGGCCTGAACAATGCCCTGTTACGCGCGACCCTGGCAGAGAAGGACGCATGGGAATATGTCAGTTTCGATCGCTCAGAAGACGCGCCGGCGGGACTCACGCGCTTTCTTGCACAGGCGGCCTGAACGGATTCGCGGAGAGGCGCAGATCGACCGGGTAGCCGCGTCTATGCGCCCACAGCAGCAATAGTCGACAGTAACGCTGCACTCAATTCCGTTTGCGCGCGCGTTCCCGATCCTGATCGCCGGGTTCGGCCTGAAGTTGCTCTGGCGCCGTACTGACTCGCGTCGCCATGCCGCTAAGTGCCCGCTTAAGCTTTGAATCCGGCAGTTGCCTGGCCAGATTGTCCAGGCTTTCAGCCCCCGCGCGACTGAGTTTCGCCCGTTTGTGTATTCCTTCGTCAGGGGGGGATTGGCGGGGTTGCACTTCAAGTCGGATTCCGGTAACCTCCATCCCGCATTTCGAAAAATCGTTGACTAATCGTGGGGTTAGCAGTCTAAGCTTCGCCGCAATAGCATTGTTTTCGGCAAAAATAACGACATTTTGCTGCCGGAAATTGACGATCGACGACGATCGCAACAACTGCTGCGGCACCAGTTTGCTGTAGATGCGCCGCAGTTCGATGAGTCGCTCCGCCTGGGGTAGCAATCCCGCTATACCGGCGGCCGAGTCCAGGTAGGCGCGAAGTTTCTTGGAATGCATGGAGCAGTC
>JAENXP010000771.1 GCA_016649475.1 Burkholderiales bacterium
CGCCGTGTCGGAACAGAGCCAGCCCGATTTTTTCAGCGTGCGGCCGACGCGGAAACCGGGTGTGCCCTTCTCGACGATGAACATGGAAATGCCGCGCGAGCCTTTGACGTCCGCGCCGCTGCCTTCGGCGGTGCGCGCGGCGATGAAATACAGGTCGGCGTGCACGCCGTTGGTGATGAACATCTTCGAGCCGTTCAGCACCCAGGCGTCGCCGTCGCGGCGCGCGCGCGTGCGCAGCCCCGCCACGTCCGAACCGGCGCCGGGCTCGGTAATGCCGACCGCGGTGATCAGTTCGCCCCGGATCACCCTGGGCAGGTAGCGCTCGAGCTGCGCTTTCGAGCCGGCGTTGGCCAGATGCGGCGAAGCCATGTCGGTATGCACCAGTACGGTGACGATGAAGCCGCCGAAGGTGGACTGCGACAGCGCTTCGGCGAACACCAGATTGGTGAGGGCGTCCGCCTGCGCGCCGCCGTACTCGCCGGGATAACAGATGCCGAAGAACCCCAGGCCGCCCATTTTTCGCAGCACCTCGCGCGGCACGCAGCCGCGCTCCTCCCACTCTTCGCCGTAGGGCTCGACCTCCTTGGCGAGGAAACGCCGCACCTGCTCGCGCAGCGCTTCGTGCTCGGCGGTGAGATAGATCGATTCGGCCATTACATGCGGAACACGCCGAAGCGCGTCGGTTCGATCGGCGCGTTGAGCGAAGCGGAAAGCGCCAGGCCCAGCACCCTGCGCGTGTCTTCCGGCGCGATCACGCCGTCGTCCCACAGGCGCGCGCTGGCGTAGTAGGGGTGGCCGTTGCGATCGTACTGCTCCAGGATGGGCTGCTTGAACGCCTCTTCTTCTTCCTTGCTCCAGCTGCCGCCTTTGGCCTCGATGCCGTCGCGCTTGACGGTAGCGAGCACGGACGCGGCCTGCGGTCCGCCCATGACCGACACGCGTGCGTTGGGCCACATCCACAGGAACCGTGGCGAGTAGGCGCGGCCGCACATGCCGTAGTTGCCGGCGCCGTAGCTGCCGCCGATGATCATGGTGAACTTGGGCACGCGCGCGCAGGACACGGCGGTGACCATCTTGGCACCGTCGCGGGCGATGCCGCTGGTTTCGTATTTTTTCCCCACCATGAAGCCGGTGATGTTCTGCAGGAACAAAAGCGGAATGCCGCGCTGCGCGCAAAGTTCGATGAAATGCGCGGCTTTCAGCGCCGACTCGGAATACAGGATGCCGTTGCTGGCGACGATGCCGATCGGATAGCCGTAGATATGGGCGAAGCCGGTCACCAGCGTGGTGCCGTAGTTCTGCTTGAATTCGTCCAGTTCGCTGCCATCGACGAAGCGCGCGATGACCTCGCGCACGTCGTAGGGTTTGCGCGTGTCGGCGGGGATGACGCCGCGCAGCTCTTCGGTCGGATACAGCGGCTCGCGCGGTTCGCGCAGCACCGTGCTCACCCGCTTCACCCGGTTGAGATTGCCGACGATGGTGCGCGCAATCGAAAGCGCGTGCGCATCATTGACAGCGTAGTGGTCGGCTACCCCGGACTGGCGCGTGTGCACGTCGGCACCGCCGAGCTCCTCCGGCGTGACCACCTCGCCGGTCGCCGCCTTGACCAGCGGCGGTCCCCCGAGAAAAATCGTGCCCTGTCCCTTGACGATGACGGTTTCGTCCGACATTGCCGGCACGTAGGCGCCGCCGGCGGTGCACGAACCCATCACTACGGCGATCTGCGGGATCCCCGCGGCCGACATATTGGCCTGGTTGTAGAAAATACGGCCGAAATGTTCGCGGTCCGGGAACAC
>JAENXP010000798.1 GCA_016649475.1 Burkholderiales bacterium
GGGCAGGCCTGCACGCACTCGCCGCAAGCGACGCAGGTGCTCGCCGCCATGGCGTCGTCGAAATCGAACACGATCTTCGAATGCTCGCCGCGGAAGGCGTAGCCGATGACGTCGTTTACCTGCGCCTCGCGGCAGGCACGCAGGCACCTCGTGCACTGGATGCAGGCATCCAGGTTCACCGCTATGGCCGGATGTGAAATGTCGGCCGCGGGCTGCGCGCGCGGGGCGAAGCGCGGCTTGCCCACCTTCAATTCCTGCGCCCAGCGATCGAGTTCGGAGGCAGGCGTATAGGCCGTGCCGGGCATGTCCGAGAGCAGCAGCTCCAGCACCATCTTCTGGCTCGCCAGTGCACGCGCGCTGTCGGTGCTCACCTCCATGCCATCCTTGGGTGTGCGGCAGCAGGAGGGTGCGAGCGTGCGCTCGCCCTTGATCTCGACCACGCAGGCGCGGCAGTTTCCGTCGGGGCGCAGGCCTTCCTTGTAGCACAGGTGCGGAATGTCGATGCCGTAGTGCTTGGCTGTCTGGATGATGGTCTCGTCCGCGCGCCCGACCACGGTCTTGCCGTTCAGTTTGAACTCCACCGGCAGCGCGGCAATCTCTTGTTTGGTGATTGCAGTCATAGCTTCTCCTTCCTCCTCGCCGTCACGCCAGCTCATGCGGGAAATATTTCATCACGCTGAGCACCGGGTTGGGCGCGGCCTGGCCCAGGCCGCAGATCGATGCATCGATCATGACCTGCGACAGCTCGTTTAGCAGCGCCTGGTTCCATTTCGGTTCGTCGAGGAGTTTCAGCGCCTTGGCCGTGCCCACGCGGCAGGGCGTGCACTGGCCGCAGGATTCCTCGGCGAAGAAATGCATCAGGTTGCGCGCGGCATCGGTGGCGCGGTCGCGGTCGGACAGGATCATCACCGCCGCCGAGCCGATGAAGCAGCCGTAGGGTTGCAGGGTGTCGAAGTCCAGCGGGATGTCGCCCATGGAAGCGGGCAGGATGCCGCCCGAAGCGCCACCGGGCAGATAGGCGTAGAACTCGTGCCCATCGACCATACCGCCGCAATACTCCGCGATCAATTCCTTCACCGTGATGCCCGCCGGCGCCAGGTGCACGCCCGGCCTTTTTACGCGGCCGGAGACGGAAAACGAACGCAGGCCGTGGCGCTCGTGGCGCCCCTGGCCGGCAAACCAGGCCGCACCGCGCTCGAGAATTTCACGCACCCAGTAGAGCGTCTCCATATTGTGCTCCAGCGTCGGCCGGCCGAACAGGCCGACCTGGGCGACGTAGGGCGGGCGCAGGCGCGGCATGCCGCGCTTGCCCTCGATCGATTCGATCATCGCCGATTCCTCGCCGCAAATATAGGCGCCCGCGCCGCGGCGCAAATGTATCGGCGGCAGGGCGCAGGGCGGATCGGCCTTGAGGGCCGCGATTTCTTTTTCGAGGATCGCGCGGCAGCCGGCATATTCGTCGCGCAAATAGATATAGACCTCGGCGATGCCCGCGGTCCAGGCGGCGACCAGCATGCCTTCGAGGAAGCGGTGCGGATCGCGCTCGAGATAGTAGCGGTCCTTGAACGTGCCCGGCTCGCCCTCGTCGATGTTCACCGCCAGCAGGCGCGGCTCGGGCTCCGCGCGCACGAGTTTCCACTTGCGCCCGGCAGGGAAACCCGCGCCGCCCAAGCCGCGCAGGCCGGAA
>JAENXP010000026.1 GCA_016649475.1 Burkholderiales bacterium
CAGCAAGGCGTCGCACAGCGCATGCAACAACACGTCTGCATCCGAGTGTCCGTCCAGGCCCTTGTCGTTCGGGATGTCAACGCCACCTATGATCAGCTTGCGCCCCGCCACCAGGGCGTGAACGTCGAATCCCTGACCTATTCTCATGCTTGGTTCCCCCGACTGGTGAGGATGGTTTGCGCCAGCTGCAGGTCTTCCGCATAGGTCACTTTCAAATTTGCCGCGGACCCCTGCACCAGCTTCGGTTTCAGTCCCATCGCCTCCACTGCGCCGGCTTCGTCGGTCAGCTTTGACGTCCGGCCCAGAGCCTGAAGTAGCAGGCCATGGCGAAACATCTGCGGCGTTTGCGCCTGCCACAGGTTCTCGCGCGCTTCGGTCACCTGTATCCTGGCGACCGGGTCGGCGCGCTTTAGCGTATCCGCAACCGGCACCCCGAGTATGCCGCCTACCTCATCCGCGGCCAGTTCATCCAGCATGCGCTGCAATTCGCGCCGCCCCAGACAGGGCCGCGCCGCGTCGTGCACGAGCCACCAGTCGTCAGGCTCCACGGTGGACGAGGCCGCTACCAGGCCGTTCAGCACGCTGTCGTGGCGCGTCGCGCCTCCACAGTACAGCGGCGCCAGGCGCTCGCCGAACTCTTCCCAGGGATACTGTTTGAACTCGTGATCCGCCGGCGCGAGAACCACGAACACGGTATCTATCCTGGCGTCTGCGAGCAGGGCCTTCACGCTATGGTAGAGCATGGGGCGCCCGAGAAGATCGAGGTATTGCTTGGGCCTGGACTGGCCCATGCGCTCGCCCGCGCCCGCCGCTGGAATCAGGCCGTAATACCGCTCGGACGTCATTGTTTTTTCATAATAAATAGCTGCCGAAGCCGTTATAATACAACTTAGTCAATTTATGATGTCAGTTGAATCCCCTCTTCCAGGGTCGCGCCCCGCATGGCCGCGCCAGCGGGCCGCTTTTTTCCCATGATTACAGATCCGCCTCAGGCGCTGCAAAAGCGCCGCTACACCCATTTGTACGGCTCCAGCGACGCCTTGGCTCTCGCACGTCTGGCGCAGGAGGCGAAGCCGTTGATCGTATTCTGCGCCTCGGCCCTGGACGCACAGCGCCTGTGCGAGGAAATTCCCTATTTCGCGCCCGAGCTGGCGGTGAACCTGCTGCCTGACTGGGAAACCCTGCCCTACGACAGTTTCTCGCCGCACCATGACCTGATATCCGAGCGCCTGGCTACGCTGTACTCGATCACCCGCGGCAGCTGCGACCTCACCTTGATTCCGGCGAGCACCGCGCTCTACCGCATGGCGCCGCCGTCCTACCTCGCCGCCTACACCTTCTTTCTCAAGCAGGACGAAAAATTCAGCCTGCCGCAGCTGCGCGCGCAATTGACTCTGGCCGGGTACAGCCACGTCACTCAGGTGGTGGCGCCCGGCGAGTACTGCGTACGCGGCGGCCTTATCGATCTGTTCCCGATGGGCAGCGTCCTGCCCTACCGCATCGACCTGCTCGACGAAGAGATCGAATCGATCCGCACCTTCGACGTGGATACGCAGCGCACCATTTACAAGGTAAAGGAAGTGCGCCTGTTGCCGGCGCGCGAGTTTCCACTGGACGAGGCTGGCAGAACGCGGTTTCGCGCGCGCTTTCGCGAGACCTTCGAGGGGGATCCGTCGCGAAGCAACATCTACAAGGATGTGAGCAACGGCATCGCGCCGGCCGGAATCGAATATTATCTGCCGCTGTTTTTCGAGCACACGGCCACCATTTTCGATTACCTGCCGCAGCAGGCCACGCTGTGCCTGCACCGCGACGTCGCCGCCACCATAGATGCGTTCTGGAAGGACACCCAGTCGCGCTATCAATTATTGCGCGGCGACCGCACGCAACCGCTGCTGTCGCCGGTTGACATGTTCCTGCCTGCAGAGGAATTCTTCGTCGCCGCAAGGACGCACGCGCGCATCGACATCACCGCCCCCAAGGACGAGGCCGCTGCCGCGGAAGGCGGAATCGTCGCCGTCGAACTGCCGCCGCTCGCAGTCGAGCGTCGTGCCGCCGATCCGCTTATGCGGCTGAAGCAGTTTCTTGCGAACACACCTGCGCGCGTGCTGCTCCTGGCCGAATCGCTGGGGAGGCGCGAGACCATGAGCCAGTACCTGGCCGAATACGGTCTTGCGCCGGCGCCCTGCGCGAACTTCGCCGAGTTTCGCGCGGGCAGCGCGCGTTGCATGCTCGATACAGCGCCGCTGCACAGCGGCTTCGCGCTGGCGGGCGAAAATATTTGCGTCATCACCGAAGCCGAGCTCTACGCCGGCACGGTGCGCACGACAAAACGCGCCGAAGCGCGTTCGACCTCGGTCGAGGGCATGGTGCGCGACCTGTCGGAACTGCGCATTGGCGACCCGGTGGTACATGCCCAGCACGGTATCGGCCGCTATCTCGGCCTTGTCAGCCTGGACCTGGGCGAAGGCGAGACCGAATTTCTGCATCTGGAATATGCCGGGCAGGACAAGCTCTACGTGCCGGTCGCGCAGCTGCACCTGATCAGCCGTTACAGCGGCATGGCGCCGGATCAGGCGCCTTTGCACAAGCTCGGCAGCGGCGACTGGGACCGCGCCAAGAGGAAAGCGGCGCAGCAGATCCGCGACACCGCCGCCGAATTGCTCAATCTCTACGCGCGGCGCGCGGCGCGCAAGGGCCACCAGTTCGAGATCAAGCAGCACGACCTGGACGCGTTTGCCGAGGGCTTCGGTTTCGAGGAAACCGCCGACCAGGCGGCGGCGATCCGCTCGGTAGTCGAAGACATGTGTTCGGGCAAGCCCATGGATCGCCTGATCTGCGGCGACGTCGGCTTCGGCAAAACCGAAGTGGCGCTGCGCGCGGCGTTCGTCGCAGTCTGCGGCGGCAAGCAGGTCGCCATCCTCACCCCGACCACCCTGTTGGCCGAGCAACATTTCCAGACCTTCTCCGACCGCTTCGCGCAGATCGCGGACGAATGGCCGATCAAGATCGCGCAATTGTCGCGTTTTCGCACGGCGAAAGAACAGACGCAAAATGTGAAAGCCCTGGCCGATGGCAGCGTCGATATCGCCATCGGCACACACAAGCTGCTGCAGCGTGACATCAAGTTTCACCGCCTGGGACTGGTGATCATCGACGAGGAGCACCGCTTCGGCGTGCGCCAGAAGGAGGCGCTCAAGGCGCTGCGCGCCGAGGTGGACGTGCTCACGCTGACCGCCACGCCGATTCCGCGCACGCTCGCCATGTCGCTCGAAGGCCTGCGCGAATTCTCGGTTATCGCGACCGCGCCGCAAAAGCGGCTCGCGATCAAGACCTTCGTCAGCCGCGAGAGCCAGGGCGTGATCCGCGAAGCGGTGCTGCGCGAATTGAAGCGCGGCGGACAGATCTATTTTCTCCACAACGACGTCCAGACGATCGAGAACATGCACGCAAAGCTGGCGAAACTGCTGCCCGAGGCGCGCATCGTGGTGGCGCACGGACAGATGCGCGAGCGTGAACTCGAGCGCGCGATGCGCGAGTTCCACCAGCAGCGCTACAACCTGCTGCTGTGCACCACCATCATCGAGACCGGCATCGACATTCCCACCGCCAACACCATGCTGATCAACCGCGCCGACAAGTTCGGCCTGGCGCAGCTGCACCAGCTGCGCGGCCGCGTCGGCCGCTCGCATCATCAAGCCTATGCCTACCTGCTCACTCACGGCGAGGAGACGCTCTCGGCTCAGGCGAAAAAGCGCCTGGAAGCGATACAGATGATGGACGAACTCGGCTCGGGCTTTTTTCTATCCATGCACGATCTGGAGATCCGCGGCGCAGGCGAGGTCCTGGGCGAGTCGCAGTCGGGCGAAATGCAGGAAATCGGCTTCAATCTTTACGCCGACATGCTCAACCACGCGGTGCGCTCGCTCAGGGCGGGGCGCGAGCCGGACCTGTCTTCGCCGCTCGCCATCACCACGGAAATCAACCTGCACATGCCGGCGCTGCTGCCCAACGACTACTGCAGCGACGTACACGAGCGGCTGACGCTGTACAAGCGACTGGCCAACTGCGAGACGGCGGGTGAGCTCGACACCATGCAGGAGGAGCTGATAGACCGTTTCGGCCTGGCGCCCGAACCGGCGCAGGCGCTGCTCGAGTCGCATCGTCTGCGTATCGCCGCGCGCCCCCTGGGCGTGGCGCGCATAGACGCCGGCGGCGATGCGATCGCGCTGCAGTTCATCGACAAACCGCCGCTGGACGGGGCGCGCGTCATGCAGCTGCTGCAGCGGCAGCGCCACTGGAAACTGTCCGGCCCGAGCAAACTGCGGGTGCAAACGCCCAGCGAAGGCCTGGCGCCCCGGGTGCAGACGGTGAAAGATCTACTCAAAACCCTGCGTGGGGCGATGCAGCCGGCAGACAACGGCGCCTCCGTTGCAGCAGCGGGCAAAGCATGAATCTGATCATCCAGGGCGCGGTGCTCGCCGAAGAAGATTTGCGCCAGTTGGCGCAGTTGACCGGCGCGCAGCGGATCGAGCGCCTCGGACCGGCGGCGTGCCGCTTGATCGGCGCGCGGCAGGAACCGGGCGTCGCAGAGTACTGCGCCCGGGCCGCACTCGATTTCGGCTACGTGCCGGCGGGCCGCCGGCTGGCGGACATGCGGCTGCTCGCGATCGACATGGACTCCACCCTGATCACCATCGAGTGCATAGACGAAGTCGCCGACCTTGCGGGGGTCAAGGCGGAAGTTTCGGCGATTACCGCGGCCGCGATGTCGGGCGAGCTAGATTACACGCAAAGCCTGCGGCGCCGTGTCGCGCTGCTGCGGGGCCTCGATCAGGACGCACTGGCACGCGTATTCGATGAACGACTGCAGCTCTCGCCAGGCGCGGAAACCATGCTCGCCACAATGCGCGACGCCGGCGTAAAGACCTTATTGGTATCGGGCGGCTTCAGTTACTTCACCGAACGCCTGAAAGCCCGGCTCGGCCTGGACTACAGCACCTCCAACGTATTCGAGATCGAGCACCGCCGCCTCAGCGGCCGGGTGATCGGGAGCATCGTGGATGCGGAAGGGAAAGCGGCGAAATTGCGCGCGCTGCGCGATGAACTGGGGATAGAGAGAGCTGCAATCATCGCCATCGGCGATGGCGCCAATGACCTTGCGATGTTAGCCGAGGCCGGCCTGTCCATCGCCTATCGCGCGAAACCGGTGGTGCGCAGCAAAGCCGACTATGCGCTGGACCACACCGGTCTGGACGGGGTACTGAACCTGTTCGGCTGAGTCAGAACTGCTTGAACGGATGCCCCGGCATACCTAGGCCGGAAACGATGCGACCTTGCGCGCCGGCGTGGAACGCCGGTCGGCCAGCACAGTCACGTTGCCGCCTTTCGCCAGTTGCTCCTTCACCAGGTCCTGCAGCGTCACCGAACTCAGGTACTCGTACAATTTTTCGTTCAGCGTGGCCCATAGATCATGCGTCAGGCAGCGCCGGTCTTCCCGGCAATTTTCCATGCCGCGGCATAAAGTCGCATCGAGCGGTTCATCCACAGCCAGGATGATTTCCGCAACCGACACCTTGTCGCTCGGGCGCGCAAGGCGATAACCGCCGCCGGGACCGCGCACGCTCGCCACCAGTTCATGCCGGCGCAACTTGCCGAACAGTTGTTCCAAGTAGGACAGCGAGATGCTTTGGCGCGTACCAATGCCCGCCAGGGTCACCGGTCCCTGCTGCTGGCGCAAAGCCAAGTCCAGCATTGCGGTTACCGCAAATCTGCCTTTGGTCGTCAGTCTCATATTCCTCCTCCGCGCAATACCCTATCGCTGTAGTCAACTATAGCAAATCCTGAGCAATCTAGTCCACTACTTGTCCGCCATCCGGCTCAGGCCGCCTGGATCAAAGCGCTACGCGACGGTGATATCGTCTGCGGTGCGTGCCTTCAGTACCTCGATTTCCCGTTGGAGCTGCTCCAGTCGATGGTCCTGCTCCATCGAGTGATCGAGTAAGCCCTGCAGCGCTTTCGCCAGGGGATCATCCGTGGCTTTCGCCGTGACCGCATAGGCGGAAAATCCCAGTTTGGCCGCTTTTTCCTCGCGTGACTTATCCTGTTCGTCGATGATGATGCGTGCCGGTATCCCGACCGCGGAGGCGCCGGGCGGAACGTCTTTCACGACTACCGCGTTGGAGCCGATCTTGGCCCCCTCGCCCACGACGATCGGTCCCAGTACTTTGGCGCCGGCACCGATGACAACCCGGTTGCTGAGGGTCGGATGGCGCTTGCCCTTGTTCCAGGAAGTACCTCCCAGGGTAACGCCATGATACAAAGTAACATCGTCGCCGATCTCGGCGGTTTCGCCTATCACCACGCCCATACCGTGGTCGATGAAAAAGCGCCGGCCAATCGCCGCTCCGGGATGGATCTCGATGCCGGTCAGGAAGCGTCCGATATGCGACACAAGTCGTCCCAGCCAGCGCAGATTCATATGCCACAGCCAATTCGCAATCCGGTGTATGCGCAGCGCGTGAAACCCGGGATAGCAGGTAATAACCTCCCAAGTGGAGCGCGCAGCAGGGTCGCGGTCGAATACGCACGCGATGTCTTCACGAATGCTGTCTAACATAAGCTTGTCTGGCGGCTTCCCAGTCTCCTGCGCAGTCGAGTCAAATGAAATGTCTTACATACGACATTAATTAAATGCGTTTACTATATGTATAGTAAAGGATATTTACAATCATCCTTACTCATCCCCATAGTTTATATTACTAATCCCTAGTCTTTTAATCAAGTATTTCTATCGAAAGAACTCAACATGCCGCGCAGGATGTTGACCTCTTCCTGCTCCAACCGGACACGACCGAACAGGCGCCGCAGGCGGGGCAGCAAACGCTTGGGATTTGCCGGATTGAGGAAGCCGCTGGCAAGCAGGCTACGCTCGAGATGGGCGTAGAAATTCTCCACATCCTCGTGGCGCGCCGTCGCGGCATCGGCCGCGGGCAGCGCTTGCCCGTCCAGCGCCGCGACGCGCGCCTCGTAGGCCATTACCTGGACTGCCGCGGCGAGATTGAGGGAAGAATAGCCGGGATCGGCGGGAATGTGCGTCGCCGCCCGGCACTGCAGGATTTCTTCATTGGTCAGTCCGGACATCTCGGTACCAAAGACCAGCGCCACCTCACCCTCCTGTGCTGCCGCAAGCAGTTGCCGCGCGCCGCTGCGTGCGTCGATCGAGACATACGCAAGTTCGCGCCGGCGCGCACTCACCGCCAGCGAGTAGATCGTGCCTTGCAGAGCCTCGGCCAGACTTGCGCAGACGCGCGCCCCGTTCAGCACATCCACCGCGCCGCTCGCCATGGCCTCGGCTTCGGCGTCGGGCGGCTTCTTTGGACTGACCAGATAGAGCGAAGTGATGCCCATGGTCTTCATCGCCCGCGCCGCGGCGCCGATGTTCCCCGGGTGCGAAGTTCGCGACAACACGACACGAATGTGCGACAGCAGGTCTGCGCTCATATTAAAATCCACCCTTGCGCGCAGTTCGCGGAACCAGGCAAAGACCCCACATCACATGCATCCCATGCTCAATATCGCGGTGAAAGCCGCGCGGCGCGCCGGCGCGATTATCAATCGCGCCGCGCAGGATATCGACGCCCTGACCGTCTCGACCAAGCGCCACAATGATTTCGTCACCGAGGTGGACCAGGCGGCGGAACAGGCGGTAATCCAGATCCTGCTGAAAGCCTTTCCGGACCACGCGATTCTAGCAGAGGAGTCGGGCGCGCAAGGCAAATCGGACTATGTCTGGATCATCGATCCGCTGGACGGCACCACCAATTTCATTCATGGATTTCCGCAGTATTGTGTTTCGATCGGACTGCGGCACAAGGGTACGGTGACGCAGGCGGTGATCTACGACCCGGGGCGCAATGAGTTGTATACCGCCACGCGCGGGCACGGCGCCTACCTCAACGACCGGCGCATACGCGTTTCCAAGCGCAGGCAACTGGACGATGCGCTGATCGGCACCGGCTTTCCGTTTCGCGAAGTCCCTAACATCCGTGAATACATGAGCGTATTGCGCGAAGTGATGGGTCGGACCGCGGGCGTGCGCCGCGCCGGCGCTGCGGCCCTCGATCTTGCCTATGTCGCCGCGGGCCGGCTGGATGGCTTCTGGGAGACCGGCCTCGCGCCCTGGGACATGGCGGCGGGCAGCCTGATGATCCAGGAAGCCGGCGGCCTGGTGAGCGATTTCGATGGCGATGGCAATTACCTGGACAGCGGTAATATCGTTACCGGCACACCCAAGGTATTCGCGCCGCTGCTGCAAATCGTGGCCGCCCACCGTACCAAGTAATTTACCCATGAAGATTCTGCGGTCGCTGCATGCGTGGTTCTGTAGGACCGGTGCGGGGATCGCGCTTGAATCGGGCACGGGTATCCGTCATGGCAAGCCGGGCCGCCCGCGCGGGAGCGTAGCCTCAGGTTCGAAGTGCGCGGAAGTCGGCCCAGGCCACCGACGATGTTCCAAGCTGAAGGTCTGCACTGCCCCTGAACCGTATTACCCCCTCCCCCGTTGGCTGTAGTTGACTGAAACCGTCAGGTATTGTATAGTTGACAAGATTACTCATGTATTACCCGCACTGCGGTGAGTTTGTTAATTACATAATATTTAACGGGATTTCAATATGAGACTGACAACGAAGGGGCGTTTTGCCGTGACAGCGATGGTAGACCTCGCAATGAATCAGGGCAAAAACCCGGTGACCCTGGCGGCCATCAGCAAGCGCCAGAAGATCTCGCTGTCCTATCTGGAGCAGCTGTTCGGCAAGCTGCGCCGCCGCGCACTGGTCGACAGCGTGCGCGGCCCCGGCGGCGGCTATCGCCTCGCCCAGGAAATGACACAGATATCGGTCGCAGACATCATTCTCGCCGTCGACGAGACCCTGGACTCGACACAATGCGGTGGCCGGGAAAACTGTCGCGAAGAGCAAAAATGCATCACCCACAACCTATGGGCGGATCTCAACCGGCATATTTTCGGCTATTTGGGCGCGGTGACGCTCAAACAGCTGGCAGATGAACAGAAGTCCGAACCAAACGGCGTGGCGCAGATCCTCGACATGCGCGAGACCCTGCAAAAGCGCGAGCGCGCGGCAATTTCGATCTAACTTCAGATATAGGCGAAACCATGGCTATTACAGTGACTGAAAGTGCGGCAAAACAGATTCAGAACCAGCTGGCGAAGCGCGGCAAGGGCTTGGGCCTGCGCGTCGGCGTCAAGAAAGTCGGTTGTTCCGGCCTGGCCTATACCTTCGACTACGCCGACGAAATGCAATCCGGCGACCAGGTGTTCGAAGGCCACGATGCGAAAGTCGTAGTGGACGCCTATGTGCTGACCTTGCTGGACGGCTCGCGCCTCGATTTTGTCAAAGACGGCTTCAAGCAGGTGTTCAAGTTCGACAACCCCAATGTCGACAGCACTTGCGGCTGTGGCGAGAGCTTCAACGTCAAGCAATCCGCCAAGGTTTAGGCGGCCGCGATGAGCACTACACTGCAAAATCTGGTCAACCAGCCCTACAAGCACGGTTTCGTCACCGATATCGAATCCGATGTCGCGCCCAAAGGGCTCAGCGAAGACACGATCCGGCTGATTTCGGGCAAGAAGAACGAACCCGAGTGGCTGCTCGAACTCAGGCTCAATGCGTACCGGCATTGGCTCGAGATGGAAGAGCCGCAGTGGCCGAATGTGAAATATCCAAAAATCGATTTCCAGGCCATCAGTTATTACTCGGCGCCCAAGCCGAAGAAGACCCTGAACAGCATGGACGAGGTCGATCCCGAATTGCTGCGAACCTTCGAAAAACTCGGCGTGCCGATGAACGAGCGCGCGAAACTTGCCGGTGTGGCGGTCGACGTGATTTTCGACAGCGTGTCGGTGGCGACCACCTACAAGGCAAAGCTCGCCGAGGTCGGCATCATTTTCTGTTCGATCTCGGAAGCGGTGCGCGACCACCCCGAGCTGGTGCGCAAGTATCTGGGCAGCGTGGTGCCTGTCGGCGACAACTACTATGCAGCGCTCAACTCGGCGGTGTTCACCGACGGTTCGTTCTGCTTCATCCCCAAGGGCGTCAAATGCCCGATGGACCTGTCGACCTATTTCCGCATCAACACTGAAAATTCCGGCCAGTTCGAGCGCACGCTGATCGTGGCCGAGGAAGGCGCTTCGGTGTCCTATCTCGAAGGCTGCACCGCTCCCCAGTTCGACACCAACCAGCTGCACGCCGCGGTGGTGGAACTCGTCGCGCTGGACAACGCCGACATCAAGTATTCGACGGTGCAGAACTGGTACGCGGGCGACGCGAACGGGCTGGGCGGCATTTACAATTTCGTCACCAAGCGCGGGCTGTGCAAGGGCGTGAATTCGCGCATCTCCTGGACCCAGGTCGAGACCGGTTCGGCGATCACCTGGAAATACCCGAGTGTCATCCTCAAGGGCGACAACACGGTCGGCGAGTTCTACTCGGTAGCGCTCACAGCCGGCCGCCAGCAGGCAGATACCGGCTCGAAAATGATCCACCTTGGCAAGGACACCTCCTCGACCATTATTGCCAAGGGAATCTCCGCCGCTAAAGGACAGAACACCTACCGGGGTTTGGTGAAAGTCGGCAAGAAGGCAAAAAACGCACGCAACTTCTCGCAGTGCGACTCGATGCTGCTCGGCGACCGCTGCGGCGCCCACACCTTCCCCTACATAGAAATTGGCAATCCCTCGGCCCAGGTCGAGCACGAGGCGACTACCTCAAAGATCGGCGAAGACCAGATCTTCTACTGCAACCAACGCGGCATCGAGACCGAGGATGCGGTGTCGATGATCGTCAACGGCTTCTGCAAAGAGGTCTTCCGCGAGTTGCCAATGGAGTTCGCAGTTGAAGCACAGAAACTTCTGGGCGTAAGCCTGGAAGGAAGCGTCGGATGAGGAGCGCGACCCGAACTCCG
>JAENXP010000163.1 GCA_016649475.1 Burkholderiales bacterium
ACGTGCGCAGCTCCTCGAAAGCGGTTTCCGGGTGTGCATGCACGTCGTGGCGCCACTCGGCCATCTCGGCATGAATTTCAAGCATTTTTTCCAAAACCGCCATTTTGTGGCCCTCTTAATGACAGGAAGCGCTTACTCAGCTGCTCCAAAATGCGCAGACATCTTCAGCCAGGCCCCTGCAGGCCGCCCTCGGCAACCGCTGCCAACGCAATTATAATGGCGCGTCCGCAGAACAAGAGAGCAAACGTGAGAAAACATATCAAGGGCATAGACCATGTGGTCATAGCGGCGTGTGATCTGGATGCGGCTCAGGATACGTTCCGGCGCATGGGTTTCACCCTTACACCCCGCGGCCATCATACGCTGGGTTCGGAGAATCACTGCGTCATGTTCGGCCAGGACTATTTCGAGCTGCTGATGGTGCCGCAGCGACTGCCGGGCCGCGAATACTACTATGACTTTGCCCGTATGGGCGACGGTCTGGCCGCGGTCGCCTTGAAGACCGACAACGCGCGCGGCGCGTTCGGCGAGCTAACTGCGGCGGCGCTTGCCCCCTCTGATCCGGTCGATTTCTCGCGCCCGGTGCAACTTTCGGGGGAAACCAAAACTGCGTCGTTTCGCATTACCCAGTTGGGGCTGGAGCAGACCCCCGGCGGACAGGTGTTTCTGTGCCAGCATTTTACCCGCGACGTGGTCTGGCGCCCCGAATACCAGACGCACGCGAATACCGCGACAGGCCTTGCTGCGCTGGCCATCGTCAGCGCGGACGTAAGCGCGACTGCCCGGGCCTACGAACGCCTGTTCGATACCAAGGCCGTGGCCATAAGCGAGGGCTTGTTGATCTATACCGGCGATACGCCCATCGCCATTGTCGACGAGGCCGCGCTGGCGAAAAGACTGCCCGGGCTGTGGATTAGTGCGCGCCACCAGCCCTGCATGGCGGCGCTATTTATCCGTGTCGCCGATCGCGACACGGCGGAGCGCATCTTGCTCGCGGGCGGGCTGCATCCGGCGCGCATGCCCGACGGCTCGGTCGCCGTCGGTGCGGCCGAAGCACACGGAGTTGCGATTATTTTCGGCTAAGGGAAATCACGAAAGACTAAGATTCCCGCGCAGACAGACGCAGCGCCAACTGGGATTCCCCTTTCGCCCAGTCCTTCGTGCCTGGATGGCTCAAACTTCCTTGAGCCACTGGGCGGCATCGAGAGCGTAGTAGGTAAGTATGCCGTCCGCACCGGCGCGCTTGAACGCGAGCAGCGCTTCCATGGCGCAGACCTTCTCGTTGATCCAGCCCTTCATGCCTGCCGCCTTGAGCATCGCGTACTCGCCGCTCACCTGATATACGAATGTCGGCGCCTTGAATTCGTCTTTGACTCGCCGCAGGATGTCCAGGTAAGGCATACCCGGCTTCACCATCACCATGTCTGCGCCTTCCTGCAAATCCAGCCCCACTTCCCATAAAGCCTCGTCGCTATTGGCAGGGTCCATCTGGTAGGTAAATTTGTTTCCTTTGCCCAGGTTGGCGGCGGAACCGACTGCGTCGCGAAACGGACCGTAGAATCCGGACGCGTACTTGGCCGAATAAGCCATGATACGGGTATGAATATATTTCTTGTTGTCCAGGGCGGCGCGGATGCAGCCGATGCGCCCGTCCATCATGTCAGAGGGGGCGACGATGTCCACTCCGGCAGCGGCCTGGGTTAGCGCCTGCTTTTCCAGAATGGCTAGGGTGGTGTCGTTGAGAATGTACCCGCTCGCGTCGATTACGCCGTCCTGACCATGACTGGTATAGGGGTCGAGCGCCACGTCGCACATTACTCCCAATTCCGGAAATTCCTTCTTGAGCCGGGCAACCACGCGCGGGATCAATCCTTTTGGATTGCTTGCCTCCTTGCCGTCCAGTGTCTTGAGCTTGGCGTCTATCACCGGGAACAGCGCCAGCACCGGGACCTTCAGTTGCAGACAGCGCTCCGCCACCGGCAACAGTTTGTCCAGGGTCATGCGCTCTACGCCCGGCATGGAGGCAACGGCCTGGGTCTTCCTGGTGCCTTCCATCACGAATACCGGATAGATGAGGTCGTTACTAGTGAGCACATGCTCTCGCATCAGCCTGCGAGTGTAGTCATCGCGTCGCATGCGGCGCATCCGCACCGTGGGAAAGTTGCCGTAGATATTCATGGTTGCATCTAACCTTCTTTATTTATCAATTAGTTAGAGAAATAGCCCGCTTTCACAATTTATTATTGAAACTTTCCTGCAAATTTGAAATCTTATCAGTAGATGGCAAACGCCATCTCCCGCTTCTCCTCCCTGAGCGGGTGCCTTGACGCTGGTTAAGGCATTTGGCCCCCGGTTTTAATCCCCTTTGACCGGGGGCTTTCTTCTTTCTTTTTTGCTTTCCTGCTTAATTCCCAGCCAGCGCCCGATCACCTCTTCGGCTTCCTCCATTCCGTGCTTTTTGGAGCTGGAAAAAAGTTGAGCGGTGTAATTGTCCGCGTATTCGTGCAGCCCCGCCTGCACTGCGCGCAGCGTCTTCAGCCCCTCCTGCCGCGAAAGCTTGTCCGCCTTGGATAACAGCACGTGCACCGGCTTGCCCGTGGACGCGAACCAGTTCAGCATCTGACGATCGAGTGGTGTGAGCGGATGACGCGCATCCATGATTAGCACCATGCCAAAAAGTGAACCCCGCGTCTGCAGATAGGTCGAGAGCAACTGCTCCCAATGTGTACGCAACTCGCGTTGAACCTTGGCGTAGCCGTAGCCCGGTAAGTCCACCAGGTACGCGCCGCCGGGGAGGCTGAAAAAATTTATCTGCTGCGTACGCCCTGGAGTCTTGCTGACGAAGGCCAGACGATTATGGTCCACGAGGGTATTGATTGCGCTGGACTTGCCTGCGTTGGAGCGTCCGGCGAAGGCAATCTCCGGACCCAGCGGCGGCGGCAGATCGGTGAGGTGGTGCGCCGTGATGTAAAACGTGGCGCCGCGGAACAACGACATCGTTGGGGAGGCCTAAAATTCAGCAAACTCGGATAGAATATCAGCTTTTCCGCTATATCCCGCTTCGAGGAGCCCGCGCATGAAATTTATCCTGGCGCTCACCGCTATGCTGTCAGCGATGGTTGCGCTGGCCGCCGAGCCGCCGTTCAAAGGAGATGCCGCCAAAGCGCAGGGCATCGTTGATCAGACCTGCGCGGCTTGTCACGCGGCCGACGGCAACAGCAAACTCGCGGCCAATCCCAAGCTGGCCGGCCAGTTTCCGGACTACCTGTACAAACAGCTAACCAACTTCAAAGCGGTGGCGGGCAAGAAAGCGGAACGTGACAATCCGGTAATGGCGGGAATGGTGGCGAATCTGTCGCCAGAAGAAATGCGCAATCTCGCCGCATATTTCGCGGGCAAGACGCCCAAACCAGGTGCGGCGAAGAGCAAGGATCTAGTCGCGCTAGGACAGAGAATTTATCGTGGAGGTTTAGCCAGCGAGGGCGTCGCAGCCTGCGCGTCCTGCCACGGTCAGAACGGGGCCGGCATACCGGCGCAGTACCCGCGCCTGTCCGGCCAGCACGCTGAGTATGTCAGTGCGCAGCTGAAAGCCTTCCGTTCCGGTGTGCGCGCCAACGATCTCAACGCGACCATGCGCGGTGTCGCAGGCAGGCTCTCCGACCGGGAAATTGAGGCTGTGGCCGATTACGTCGCTGGGCTGCGCTAAGCTCCAAAAAAAGGCCAGCGACGCGGCGGGCAGCGCGCAGCCGCTTCTTGTTTGCGCCTCCCCTGTTTCGCCCAAATATCTTATATGTCTCCAGGCGCAGGCGCCCTCCGCTCCGGCGGGTAGGGGCTCATTGCGCTGGATCGTTTCCTGCGCGCCGTCGAAACTTCCCCTTTTGACATGAGCGCATTGAACATTACCGACATCAGTCCGTAGAATGGACCGTCCGGTGCACGCGGCGGCGTTCCAGGTAGGCAATAGAATTTGTCCATCGAGCTATAAATTCATGGCAAGAACGCGGCGTCGCGGGAAATCGTCATCGTTCCTTTGGCGGCTGAATTTTCGCAATTCAGGAATAAACCATGCGTTTTCGCTGTTCAATCATGCGTAGCAGCCTTAAACCATACTCGAGAATGACATGATAAAGACGTTTGCAGCGGTAGTACTGACAGTAGCGCTCGGCGCTTGTGCCAGCATGGGCGGCGCGCCCATGGCAGCGAAGTTCGGCGGCGGAATGCTGGTGAATTCGGCGGGCATGACTTTGTACACCTTCGATAGAGATCCGGCCGGCAGCGGCAAGAGCGTGTGCAACGGGCCATGCGCGAAGAACTGGCCGCCACTGCATGCTGCCGAATCGGATAAGGCGTCGGGCGACTGGTCTGTCATCATGCGCGACGACGGATCCAGACAAACGGCCTACAAAGGAAAACCGCTCTATCTGTGGGTCAAAGACCAAAAACCCGGTGACAAGACCGGTGATGGCTTCAAAAATGTCTGGCACGTCGTCACGAAACAGTCCTGACCTTGCCATGATGAGATGATGGACAGCGCAGACATCGCAGCGCATATCCCCCGCTTACGGCGCTATGCTCGCGCCCTCGCGGGGGACAGCCACCGGGCCGATGACCTGGTGCAGGATACGCTCGAACGCGCGCTGACCAAGTCCCATCTCTGGCGCCGCGGCAGCGATTTGCGCGCCTGGATGTTCGCCATTATGCACAATGTGTTCATCAATCAACTGAAGGCGCGGCGCGAGCTTGCGCTGGACGAGGCGGCGGAAGCGGCGCTGGAGAGCGCGCCGCAGTCGGATCCGCTGCAATTGCGCGATCTAGACGCGGCGCTGAGGCGTCTGCCAGCGGAGCAGCGTGAGGTGTTGTTGCTGGTGGGGCTCGAGCAGTTTAGTTATGCCGAGGCGAGCCAGGCGCTAAACGTCCCGATCGGCACGGTAATGTCACGCCTGTCGCGTGGCCGCGAGCGCCTGAGGGCTCTGATGTCGGGCACCCCTGCGGCAACAATGAACTTCAAAGTGGTCAAATGAGCAAAATTACACAAGCCGATCTGCACGCTTACGCCGACGTTCAGCTGGACGAAGCGAACCGCCTGCGGGTGGAAGCACACATCGCCCACGACGCGGAAGCGGCCGAGAACGTGCGCGTCTGGCGCGAACAGAATCAGGCGCTGCGGGCGCTATACAACCCGATACTGAATGAACCGGTGCCGCAAAGGCTGCTTGCGGTGCGCGCATCGCGGAGCCGCTGGCCCTACTACGCGATTGCTGCGGGAGCGATGGGGCTGAGCTTCGGCCTGGGTTGGATGGCTCATCCCCAGCAACTATCCGAGCGCACAATCGACACGGCAGCCTTGGCGCGACGGGCCGCGGTTGCTTATGCGGTGTATGCGCCGGAGGTGCGGCACCCGGTAGAGGTCGGAGCGGAGCAGCAGGATCACCTGGTGAAATGGTTGTCCAAGCGCCTGGGACATCAACTGAAGTTGCCGCTGCTTGCGCAGCAAGGTTTTGATCTGGTCGGCGGGCGCCTGTTGCCCGGAGGCAAGGGACCGGTTGCGCAGTTTATGTACCAGGATTCAAAAGGACAGCGCATTACGCTTTACGTGTCTCGCCGGGATGCCGAGCCGGGCGAGACGGCGTTTCGTTTCAGCCAGGAGGACAAGATATCCGTGTTCTACTGGATAGACGGCAAACTCGGCTATGCGCTGTCGGCGGAAATGGACCGCGCACGCCTTCTGACCGTCGCCACGGCGGTCTACCGCCAGCTCAATCCTTAGGACGTGCTATCGGCCGGCTGCGCGAGGCTTGGTTCGGCCGGCGCGCCGCGCCGCTGCGTCAACCATTCCTGCAGGCGCTCGAAATAGATATAAATCACCGGCGTGATGTACAAGGTCAGCACCTGCGACACGACCAGGCCCCCGACCACCGCCAGGCCCAGCGGCTTCCTCGCATCGCCGCCGGCACCGATCGCCAAGGCAATCGGCAGGCTGCCCATCAGCGCTGCCATGGTGGTCATCATGATCGGACGAAAGCGCACGATACAAGCCTCGTAGATCGCATCGGCCGGCTTCTTCCCTTCGTTCCTCTGCGCCTCTATGGCAAAGTCGATCATCATGATGGCATTTTTCTTGACGATGCCGATCAG
>JAENXP010000372.1 GCA_016649475.1 Burkholderiales bacterium
GAGAAAGAGCGCGCGCAGACTCGAGAGGTCGAAATTCTTCGTCAACTCCGCCGAGGGATCTTCGCGTTTGATCGCGCGCACGGCCGTCGGCGCGGTGAAGAGCGCGTTGACGCGGTGCTCGGAAACCACGCGCCAGAACGCGCTCGCGCCTGGCGCGGTGTCGGACAGGCGCACGAAAATCGGTGCAAACGCGATGGCCGCGGCGCCCAGGAGCAGGGCGGCGAAAGCGAGAGTCTTGCGCGAGGCCTCAGCCTGGCTCATGCCGGGAGTCGTGGCCAGTCGCGGCGCCGCTGGCGCGCAGGCCGGCGTCCAGGGCCACGCGCTCGTCGAAAACGAAGCACTCGCCGCGGAAATGCGCGCCGCCGCATTGCTCGAAGTAGTTGAGGATGCCGCCGTCCAGTTGGTAGACCTCGCGAAAGCCCTGGCTGATCAGCCAGGGCGCCGCTTTTTCGCAGCGTATGCCGCCGGTGCAGAACGTGACCACGGGCCGGTCCTTCAGTTCCTGCGGCAGCGCCGGCGTCGCGCCCGGAAACTCGCTGAAGGACTTGAGCCCGAGCGTGAGCGCATGCCCGAACGAGCCCAGTTCGACTTCGAACTGGTTGCGCGTGTCCAGCAGCGCGATCTCGCGTCCCTCGTCCAGCCAGTGCTTGAGCTCCTGCGGCGCGAGCCGCGGCGCGCTCAGCTCGCAGGGATTGATTTCGGGTCGCCGCATGGAGACGATTTCGCGCTTGATTTTTACCAGCAGGCGCCGGAACGGCTGCGCTGCGGACCAACTGCGCTTGACCCCGATGGGGGCGAAACGCGCGTCCGTGCGCAGTGCATCGAGAAAATCCTCGACGTTCCCGGCGGCGCCGGCGAGGAACAGATTGATGCCTTCGGCGGCAATCAGGATGGTGCCCTTGAGCCCCAGCTGTTCGCAGCGCATTCTCAAAGCGGCGCGCAGCTGTGCCAGGTCGCCGAGGGCGACGAAGCGGTAGGCAGCGATATTGAGGATATTCATGGCAGTTTGGCGCCGCCGTCGTGGCGCAGCGGGACCGCAATTGTACAAGAGCGAGAGCACTTCGGCCTCCGCATGCTGTTGATTTGGCTGGAACGTCCTGCGCGGCACTGCGCGGGTGGTAAAATTTCGGCGTACGCAGCTTGCGCAAGCCATGACTCCCGCCTTCGTCCATTTACGTCTTCACAGCGAATTTACCGTCACTGACGGTATTGTGCGCATCGATGAGGCGGTGGAGCGCGCGGCCGCGGACGGCATGCCGGCGCTCGCCATCACCGATCTGGCCAACCTCTTCGGCATGGTGAAGTTCTACAAGGCGGCGCGAGCGCAAGGGCTGAAGCCGGTTATCGGCTGCGATGTCTGGATCAGCAATGAAACCGAGCGCGACAAGCCTACGCGCCTGCTGCTCCTGTGCCGCAACCGCAAGGGATTCCTGCAGCTGTCCCAGCTGCTTACGCGTGCCTGGCTGCAAAACCAGGTACGCGGCCGAGCCGAAATCAGAAGGGCCTGGCTCATCGACGAGGGTACCGATGGACTGCTTGCGCTCTCCGGCGCGCAGGCAGGCGACATCGGAAGCGCGCTGGCGCAGGACAATACGGCGCAGGCCGAGCGCCTGGCCGAGGACTGGGTGCAGCTGTTCCCGCAGCGCTTCTATATCGAGCTGCAGCGCTCGGGCGCGGCGTCCACCGAGCACTATATACAGCGTGCGCTCGCGCTTGCCGGCCGGCTCGAATTGCCCGTGGTCGCGACCCACCCGGTGCAGTTCCTCAGATCCGAGGAATTCCTCGCCCACGAAGCGCGCGTGTGCATCGCCGAGGGCTATGTGCTCGCCGACCAGCGCCGGCCGCGCGTATTCACGCCCGAGAGCTACTTCAAGACGCAGGCGCAAATGGCGGAGTTGTTCGCCGATATTCCCGAGGCGCTCGCCAACAGCGTGGAAATCGCACGCCGCTGCAACCTCGTGCTGGAACTGGGCAAGAGCAAGCTGCCGCCATTTCCCACGCCGGCAGGGGTGAGTCTGGAAGATTTCCTTGCGCAGCAGGCTGCGCAGGGGCTCGCCTTGCGCCTGGAAAGACTGTTTCCCGACCTGCAGGAGCGCGAGCGGCGCGAACCGGAGTATCGCGAGCGCCTCGCGTTCGAGATCAAGACCATCACCCAGATGGGCTTTTCCGGCTACTTTCTGATCGTCGCCGACTTCATCAACTGGGCCAAGTCGAACGCAGTGCCGGTGGGACCCGGGCGCGGTTCGGGCGCGGGTTCGCTGGTCGCCTATTCGCTCGGCATCACCGATCTCGATCCGCTGCGCTACGACCTGCTGTTCGAGCGCTTCCTCAATCCGGAGCGGGTTTCCATGCCCGACTTCGATATCGACTTCTGCCAGGACGGGCGCGATCGCGTGATCGAGTACGTGAAGAACAAGTATGGCGCCCAGGCGGTGTCGCAAATCGCCACTTTCGGCACCATGGCGGCGAAGGCGGTGGTGCGCGATGTCGGGCGGGTGATGGAATGGAGCTACGGCCGCACCGATGAACTGGCCAAGATGATCCCGTTCATGCCGGGCAAGCTGGTCACGCTGGCGATGGCGCGCGAGATGGAGCCGCGCCTCGCGGAGCGCGAACAAAGCGACGAGGAAACGCGCGAACTGCTCGCGCTTGCCGGGCAGCTCGAAGGCCTGACGCGCAATGTCGGCATGCACGCAGGCGGTGTGCTGATCGCGCCGGGCAAGCTCACCGACTTCTGCCCGCTGTACACGGCGCAGGGCGCGGAAAACGTGGTGTCGCAGTTCGACATGAAGGATGTCGAAGCCGTCGGTCTGGTGAAGTTCGACTTTCTCGGCCTGACCACGCTCACCATCCTCGACTGGTCGATGCGCTATATCCGCGGCCGCGAGTACGGCGAGCCGCGGCCGGATTTTTCTCTCGAGGCGATTGCGCTCGAGGACGCCGCGATCTACAAGATCTTCGCCAGCGCCAACACCACCGCCGTGTTCCAGTTTGAATCGCGCGGCATGCGCGACCTGCTCAAGCAGGCGCGGCCCGACCGCTTCGAGGACATCATCGCGCTGGTGGCCTTGTACCGCCCCGGCCCGATGGACCTGATTCCCGATTTCATCGAGCGCAAGCAGGGCAAGCAGCGCGTCGAATATCTGGATGCGCGCCTGCAGCCCATCCTGGGTTCCACCTACGGCATCATGGTGTACCAGGAACAGGTGATGCAGATCGCGCAGGTCATAGGCGGCTACAGTCTCGGCAGTGCAGACCTGCTGCGCCGCGCGATGGGCAAGAAGAACGCCGAAGAGATGGCGCAGCAACGCGACATTTTCGTCGCCGGCGCCGGCAAGAACGGCGTGGACCAGAGAAAAGCGAGCGAACTGTTCGACCTGATGGAGAAGTTTGCCGGCTACGGTTTCAACAAGTCGCACGCCGCGGCCTACGCGCTGGTCGCCTGCCAGACCGCCTACCTGAAGGCGCACTTCCCGTCCGAATTCATGGCCGCCAACCTGTCGGCCGTAATGGACGATACCGACAAGGCGCACGGCATCTACGTTGACGTGCTGGCAAACGGGCTGAAAATGCTGCCGCCCGACGTGAACGCAAGCGCGTACCGCTTCGTGCCGGTGGACGAGCGCAGCATCCGCTACGGTCTGGGCGCGATAAAGGGTACGGGCGAGTCTGCGATCGGCGCCATCGTGCGCGCGCGCGAGGCGGGCGGGCCGTTTGTCGATCTATTCGATTTTTGCGAGCGCATCGACAAGCGCGTGGTCAACCGCCGCGTAGTCGAGGCGCTGGTGCGCGCCGGGGCGTTCGACAGCATCAACC
>JAENXP010000074.1 GCA_016649475.1 Burkholderiales bacterium
CATAAAGTTCACCGCTTGGACAGACGCCAGCGCAGCCAGACGCGCAGGCGGCGTAGTTCCTCGGCCGCCGCGGAGTCCGGCAGCAGCACCAGGGAGCGGCCGCGCTTGCCGCCTTTGCCCAGATTGACCACGATCAACCACCCGGATACATAGCTCCCTGGCAGCACCCTGGCCTCCTGCCACTGCCCTAGGCCGTCCTGGAAGCGGACTCCTCCTGCGGCATTCAGCTCCAGGGTGCGCAACGCCGATTTTTCCTGCAAAGTATGTGCCAGATGCCAACCCCAGGCGAGGACGATGCCCAAGGCAACCGGCGGGAAGGCGGAGCCCGGCAGGCCGATCCAGGCGCAGGCTAGCGCCGCTCCGGCCATAACCGTCAAAGCCAGAGCGAGAATTCGGGAGGGTCTTAAGGAAACGGTTAAAGTCTGGCTCAAACCTTGCTGAACACCAAGGTGCCGTTGGTGCCGCCAAAGCCGAAAGAATTCGACAGCGCCACGTTGATCTTCATGGGCCGCGCGGTATTCGGCACATAGTCCAGATCGCATTGCGGATCCTGGTTTAACAAATTGGTCGTGGGCGGCGCCACCTGATTGTGTACCGCCAGCGCCGAAAACACGGCCTCCACGCCGCCGGCCGCGCCGAGCAGGTGCCCGGTCATGGACTTGGTCGAGCTCACCGCAACTTTCTTGGCGTGCGCACCCAGGCTGCGCTTCACGGCGGTGGTCTCGGCGAGATCCCCCAGCGGAGTCGAGGTGCCATGGGCGTTGATGTAATCGACCTGGTCGGTGTTCAGTCGCGCGTTGCGCAGCGCGGCATCCATGCAGCGTGCGGCGCCTTCCCCGTCCTCGCGCGGCGCCGTCATGTGGTAGGCGTCGCCGCTCATGCCGTAACCGGCGAGCTCGGCATAGATTCTCGCGCCGCGCGCCTTGGCATGCTCGTACTCCTCCAACACCAATACGCCCGCGCCTTCGCCAAGGACGAAACCATCGCGGTCGCGGTCCCAGGGCCGGCTCGCCGTCGCCGGATCGTCGTTGCGATGTGACAGCGCGCGAGCCTGGGCGAAGCCGCCCATGGCGAGTTCCGTGACCACGGCCTCGGCGCCGCCCGCGACCATCACGTCGCAATCGCCATATTCGATAAGGCGCCCTGATTCGCCGATGCAGTGCGTGGCAGTGGTGCACGCCGTCACCATGGAGAGGTTCGGGCCTTTCAGGCCGTACTTGATCGACAGATTCCCGGAAATCATGTTGATGATGGTGCTGGGGATGAAAAACGGCGAAATCTTGCGCGGCCCGCTCGCAAGCAGGTCTTTGTGTGTCTGCTCGATCATCGGCAGGCCGCCGATACCGGAGCCGATATTGACGCCGATGCGCTCGGCATTTCCGGGTGTGATCTCGATGCCGCAATCGCGCAGCGCCTGCATGCCCGCCGCCATGCCGTAATGGATGAAAGTATCCATATGACGCGCTTCCTTGCGTTCAAGGTACAGAGAGAGGTCGAAACCCCTCACCTCCCCGGCGATCTGGCAGGATAGCCGCGAAGCATCGAAACGGCTGATTTTGGTGATGCCGGAGACTCCGGCCAGGATGTTGGCCCAGGCTTCGGCAATGTTATTGCCTACCGGGGAAACAATGCCCAGCCCGGTGATGACGACTCTTCGGCGGGACAAGTTTCCTCCGGCAATAGGCGCGCTTGGCGCTGGGATTCAGGCTTTCTTGGCGTGACTGTTGACGTAGTCTATCGCCTGCTGGACGGTGGTTATTTTTTCTGCATCTTCGTCCGGAATCTCGGTCTCGAATTCTTCTTCCAGAGCCATCACGAGTTCCACCGTATCCAGCGAGTCTGCGCCCAGGTCGTCGATGAAGGAGGACTCGTTCTTTATTTCTGCTTCGTTTACGCCCAACTGCTCGGCGACGATTTTCTTTACTCGTTGGTCAACATTTTCCATTTTAGATCTCCTTCCCTCTTTTTTGGCTTCGGAAATTGCCACGCATTTTACCAAAATTCAATGCAGGGCGTTTGATAAATCGGTACCCAGGATCTGATAACGCTCACCGCATGAGACGCGCATGTGGTGAACGCTAGCAGGCCCTAAGCCATGTACATGCCGCCATTGACCGGCAGCGTGGCGCCAGTGATGTATCCGGCGGCGGGCGATGCCAGAAACACCACTGCTGCGGCGATATCCTCGGCCGTACCCAGCCGCGCGAGCGGGATGCGGCCGAGTATGGCTTCCCGCTGCTGTTCGTTCAATGCGCGGGTCATGTCGGTGTCTATAAAACCCGGCGCAACGCAGTTTACGGTGATATTGCGGCTGGCGATTTCCTGCGCCAGCGCACGCGTCAGTCCGCCAATGCCGGCCTTGGCCGCGGCATAATTGATTTGGCCGGGGTTGCCCGAACTGCCAACCACCGAGGTGATGCTGATGATGCGGCCGCCTCGTGCCTTCATCATGCCGCGCAGCACCGCACGCGACAGGCGAAATACCGACTTCAGGTCGGTGTCGATCACCGCGTCCCATTCTGCTTCCTTCATGCGCATGGCCAGATTGTCCTGGGTGATGCCGGCGTTATTGACCAGAATGCCAACCGCGCCGAATTCCCGCTCGATCTGCGCCACCAGTGCTTCTATCGCGGCGCCATCGTTCACGTCGAGCACCGCGCCTTTGCCGCCGGCTTTCGCCTGGTCCAGATAGCTGCTGATTGCGCCGGCGCCGGCCGCCGAAGTCGAAGTGCCGACGACTATCGCGCCCTGCGCCCCCAAGGCGAGAGCAATGGCCTTGCCTATGCCGCGCGTCGCCCCGCTCACCAATGCGATTTGTCCCTGCAACATCATCATCCCCCTCTAGATTGGCTGATGCCCTGCTCGATGCCGGCCTTGTCCGAAAGGGCGAGCGATTCCAGACCGCCGTCGATGCGCTTGGTCATCCCCGCAAGTGCCTTGCCCGGTCCGCATTCGGCAACCTGCTTGATGCCCTGCGCTGCAAATGCGCGGATTGTCTCCACCCAGCGCACCGGATGATAGGCCTGGCGCACCAGCGCATCCTTGATCTGTGCCGGATCGGCGTAACTGGACACATCCACATTATTGACCACCGGTATGCGCGGCGCCTTGAACTCGACCCCCTGAAGGTATTGTTGCAGACGTTCTGCTGCGGGCCGCATCAGCACCGAATGGAAAGGCGCGCTCACCGGCAGCGGCAGCGCGCGCTTGGCGCCCTTGGCCTTCGCGGCATCGCAGGCGCGCTTGACTGCCGCGGCATGACCGGCGATCACCACCTGGCCGGGGGAATTGAAATTCACCGCCTGCACGACCTCGCCCTGCGCGGACTCCTCGCAAGCGGCGCGCACGGCGTCCTCCTCCAACCCGAGGATCGCGGCCATGGCGCCCTGTCCCTGCGGTACCGCTTCCTGCATCGCCTGGGCGCGAAAACGCACCAGCGGCAGCGCATCACGAAAAGGCAGCACGCCAGCGGCCACCAGTGCGGTGTACTCGCCCAGACTGTGTCCGGCGACCATTGCGGGTTCGATCCCGCCGAGCTCGATCCAGGCGCGATAGGCCGCGTAGCCCGCGGTGAGCATCACCGGCTGCGTGTTGACCGTCTGGTTCAGCTGCTCCGCCGGGCCTTCGGCCATCAGCTTGCCCAGGTCCTGGCCAAGCGCGTCGGAGGCCTCCGCCAGCACTTCGCGCACTGCAGCGATGTCACCGTAGGGGTGCATCATGCCCACCGACTGCGAACCCTGTCCGGGAAATACCATTGCGAGTTTCATAGGCGCCAAATCAAAGTTGGAACTGTACTTGCATCAAATCTGAACCAGGGCAGCGCCCCAGGTGAACCCCCCGCCGACACCCTGCAGCATGACCTTGTGCCCCGTCTTGATGCGCCCATCGCGCATGGCCAGATCCAGCGCCAGCGGCACGGAAGCTGCCGAGGTATTGCCGTGCCGGTCCACGGTCACAATCAGCTTTTCCAGCGGCAGATGCAGCCGCTTCGCCGTGGACTCCAGGATGCGAAGGTTGGCCTGATGCGGAATCAGCCAATCGACATCTTCCACGCGCTGACCGCATTTTTCCAGGGTCTCGCGCGCCACTTCGTCCAGCACGCGAACCGCAAACTTGAACACGGCAGGGCCGTCCATGCGCAGAAACGGATCCCCCGTCGGCTTGCCGCCGCAGACACTGCCGGGAACCGAAAGAATGCCGGCATGGCTGCCATCGGCGTGCAGGGCGCTTGCCATGATGCCGGGCTTGTCGTCCGCCTTCAATATCACCGCGCCCGCGCCGTCGCCGAACAATACGCAGGTCCCACGGTCGCTCCAGTCGAGGATGCGCGAAAAAACTTCCGCGCCAACCACGAGGGCGCAGCGGTGCTGGCCCGAACGGATGAACAGGTCGGCCGTGGCGAGGGCATAAACAAAACCGCTGCATACTGCCTGCATATCGAACGCCGGGCACCCTTTGACGCCGAGCCTGGCCTGCAGCAGGCATGCGGTGCTGGGAAAAATGTAGTCGGGCGTGGAGGTCGCCACGATAATCAGGTCGATATCCTGCGCACTGATCCCCGCACTGGCGATCGCGGCACTGCTCGCCTCAAAGGCGAGGCTGCTGGATGTTTCTCCTTCTTCCGCGATATGCCGCTGGCGGATGCCGGTGCGTGAGCGGATCCACTCGTCCGAAGTATCCATGCGCTGCGCCAGGTCGTCATTGGTGACGACGTTGCGCGGTAGATAACTGCCGCTGCCGATTATCCTGGAATAGATCATGCCGCTTCCGCAGGACTTTGGCATGCCACAGCCACCCGTTGGGAAATACGCTGCAGCACACCCTCACGCACTTCGTCGAATGCGCGCTCGATTGCGTTCTCGAACGCAAAAATGTCGGCCGAGCCGTGACTTTTCACTACGATGCCCTTCAGGCCTAGGAGGCTGGCGCCATTGTAGCGCGCCGGGTCGACGCGGCGCTTGAACGCCGACAGTACGGGCACGGCCATGATGCCGCAAAGATAGGTAAACCAGTTGCGCTTGAATTCGTCAGTGAGAAACGTACGCAGCATCTTGGCCAGTCCTTCGGCGGTTTTGAGCGCGACGTTGCCGACGAAGCCGTCGCATACCACCACATCGGTAGTGCCTTTGAAAATGTCGTCGCCTTCAACGTTGCCGTAGAAATTGAGGCCGCTCGCGCGCAGCAGCTCCGCCGCCTGCTTCACCACCTCGTTGCCCTTGATTTCTTCTTCGCCGATATTGAGCAAACCGATGCTTGGGCGCTCCTTGTGCTGCATGGCCGACACCAGCATGGCCCCCATGATGGCGAATTGCAACAAATGCTCGGGAGTGCAATTGACGTTGGCCCCCAGGTCGAGCACATACACCTCGCCTTTCATGGTCGGCATGATCCCGGCGATGGCGGGACGGTCTATTCCAGGCAGGGTTTTCAGCACGAAACGCGATATCGCCATCAGGGCGCCGGTGTTACCGGCGCTGACGCAGGCGTTGGCTTCGCCGCTCTTGACCAGATCGATGGCAACCCGCATGGACGAGTCCTTCTTTCCCCGCAACGCCAGCGCAGGCGCTTCGTCCATGCCCACTGTCTGGGTCGCGTTGTGCACGCGCAGATGCGGGCCCGGCGCCACGCGGCGCGCGCGCAACTCGGCCTCAATCGCTTCCTGCAAACCGACCAGAACAAGTTTGCTATGCGGATGGGATTTCTGAAAATTGAGTGCTGCGGGAACGATCACGCCGGGGCCGTGATCGCCTCCCATGCAATCGATGGCTACCGTGGTGTCCATTTAATTGTTCGCGGCTTCAGGGCGGCAATCCGCCCGGGTTGCCACCGGGCGAAGGTGCGCGCTACCCGTTCGTGCCGCGCCAGGCGCGCCTATTCGCCTTTGGACTTGACGATTTTCTTGCCACGATAATAGCCGCTGGGGCTGATATGGTGGCGCAGATGCACTTCGCCCGTGGTCGGTTCCACGGCCAGGGGTGGGTTGGTGAGAAAGTCGTGGGCGCGATGCATACCGCGCTTCGAAGGCGACTTCTTGTTCTGTTGGACTGCCATGTCTATGCTCCTTGCATGTTCAATTCATTTCCGGCATGACGCGCAGCGCGCGTCAGCCTCCACTGGTACTTCGCTTTTTCAGCGCGGCGAGCGCTTCAAATGCCGAGGGCTTGGCGCCCCCGCCCGATTCTTCTGCTGCCCGGCATTGCTCATGTTTCGGCACCATGGGCAACGCCAATATAACCTCATCCTCAACCAAACCCGCCACATTCATTTCGCGCCCCGCCACCACACGCTCCACATCATCGTCGGCAGCCAGGATTTCGGCTTCACTGGCTGCGAGCTCCAGTTGCGCGTCCAATCCAAGCGGAAAATCCATATTACCGAGACAACGCTGGCATTGCAGGCGCACACTACCATGCACGGCCAGCCTGAGTTCGGGTTTGCCGCGCTCGTTGATTTCGCCGGTGAGGACGAAATCGAGGAGCGAAGCCGAACAGCCGGAGTGAGCGAGCCGCGGCAGGGTTTCGATGCCTAGCCGCCCCTTAAGCACTCCTGCGGCGCGCACAAACGCCAAACCGTCGATGGCCGCCGGTTGCAACATAGGCGCGCATGATATTATTTTTGACCCTTACTGTCAAAGGAAAAACAAAATTTTCAATGCCTTGCCGAGGTTTTTGATATTTTGGGCGCTGCTCGCCCCAGCCCATGCCCAAATATATAAATGGGTGGACGAAAAAGGCATAACCCATTACGGCGAGCACCCGCCCCAAGGCACAAAAGCCCGGGAGCTGGAGCAGCGCCTGGCCAATCCGGCGCCGGCACCAGGAAACACTGCGCAGCCGAGTTGGCAGGAGAAAGAACTGGAGTTCCGCGCCCGCCGCATTACAGCCGAACAGGCTGAGGCGAAGCAAAAGCAGCAGGAAACCGCGAATCGCCAGGCGTGCAACCAGGCGCGCGATCGTCTGGCTCAGTTGAAAATGGCGCGGGGCACCTACCGGCTCGACGAAAAAGGCGAGCGCGTGTACCAAAGCGATGAGGAACAGCGGGCCTTGATCGCGCAGCACGAACGACTGCTCTCAGAGCGTTGCCGCTAGCGTACCCTGCAAATGGGGTTAGCGCTGTCGCGCCGTGCAGTTTCGCGCGAATCCGTGGTTAAATCCGGTCACCTATGCAATCGACGCCGCAAATCGTTCTTGCCTCGACTTCGAGATACCGACGCGAGCTGCTCGCCCGACTTGGGCTCCCATTCGAGGTTGCGTCCCCGCACGTGGACGAAACTGCGCTGCCGAACGAAGCGCCGCAGGACACGGCAAGGCGCCTGGCCGAAGCCAAGGCGCGCGCGGTGGCGCAGCGCTATCCCCGAGCCATCGTGATCGGTTCGGACCAGGTAGCCGTGCTCGAAGGCATGCCGCTGGGAAAACCGGGAAATCACGCCAATGCCCTGCGTCAGCTCAAGGCCATGCGCGGCAAGGAGGTGTCGTTCCATACCGCCTTGTGCGTTTGCCATGCCGCCAGCGGCCAGGCGCCGACGCGGGTGGTGCCTTTCCACGTGCGTTTTCGCGATTACACCGACGCGCAGATCGAGCGCTATCTTCAGCGCGAGCAGCCCTATGACTGCGCCGGCAGCGCCCGCTGCGAGGGCCTGGGCATAGCACTCATCGCCGAAATGCGCGGCACCGACCCCAACGCCCTGATTGGGCTGCCTCTGATTGCGCTCACGGAAATGCTCGCCGCGCAGGGCATCAGCGTCCTGTAGACACTGCGGCGAATATGGGCACCGGAGCGCTGTACCTGATCCCGACCACGCTGGGCGAGAGCGCGCTTGCGGCGGTCATTCCGCAGGAGGTACAGCAGCGTGTGCGCACGCTGGACTATTTCGTCGCCGAGAATCCGAAGACTGCACGCGCCTACCTGAAGCAAACGGGCATGATGAAACCGCTGCAGGAACTGCACATCGCCACCCTGAACGAGCATACGCCGCCTGAAGCCATAGCCAGCCTGGCGGCGCCGCTGCTGGCCGGAAACGATGTCGGCGTCATGTCCGAGGCGGGCTGCCCCGGCGTTGCCGACCCCGGCGCAAAGCTGGTGCTGTACGCACAGCAGCACGCAATCCGTGTCGTGCCCCTCGTGGGCCCCTCCTCCATCCTGCTTGCCCTCATGGCCTCGGGCCTCAACGGGCAGCGTTTCACCTTTCACGGCTATCTGCCGGTGGCGGACGGCG
>JAENXP010000545.1 GCA_016649475.1 Burkholderiales bacterium
CGCATTCGTGTCAGCCAGCTTTGCCGGTACAGCCGAGCGCCAGATGTCTTCAATAGGCGGCGTATAGGCTTCGGTCGGTTCGGCCAGCGTCCAATGCACCTCGACCAGAATGCCCAGATCGCGGTGGGTCAATCCGACGTCGTGTCCGTTGGGGAGGCCCCGGTTTCGCTCGAATCCCAATGTCAACAGCGTCGCGACCGCAGATTCGACCTGCGAATGTGGGACCAGAATATCCAGGTCGCTCATCGGCCGCAGGCTGATGTCGCGATACACGAGTTCGGCGAGGTGCAGGCCCTTGAGCGCGATGACAGGGATATCCCGCTCGCGCAGCGCGCGCGCTATGCGCTGGAACTGGCCGTAGTTGCGCAGATTGTCCAGCGCCGTATCGCGGCGTTGCTCCTCCAGCCGCGCGCGTACAGCTTGCGGGAGCCCGTGGAGCGCGCCAGCCGATAGCAGCGCCCGATGCAGCAGCGGCGCGACGTTGTGGCGCAGCGCAAGTTCGACTATCCCGTCCCATGCTTGCGGCGGGAGGTCGCGCACACCGTCCGCAGGCGCGGGGCCGCCGGTGAACTGCAGAATCCCCAGCAGCGCCCGGGCGCTGGCGCTCAAACGCGCTTCCCGAGATGACGCGCCCGCATCCAGTTCCAACGAGGTCATGCCGGAACGATCAGTCCACGGTTGGCTAGCTCCTCCACCAGGCTCATGACATCGCGCTCGATGTCGTCGCGCGTGACCTCGTACTCGCCCGCCATGGCCTCGCATACTTCCTCCAGCGTCCTGCCCTCGCGCAGCAGCTGCCAGATGCGCGCGCCCACCGGATCGAGGCCGAAATAGGTCCCGTTGGCAAGATCGAGCATGACCGTTTCATCGCCCACCTGCCGTGCCAGGACCTGTTCCGGAACTGTGACCTTGTCCGACAGCTTCATGCCTCTCCGTCCGCCTCGTTGATGTGCACGACTATAGCCTGCCTGACAGCCTCCAGCGCATCGTACCGCCTGGGAAAATCCAGCCGATATGCTATCGGCCGGCTCGCCAGCACTGCCAGTTGATCGAAATGCGACGCCAGCAAAGGCCTTTCTTCGATATCCAGCAGGAATGAATGTTTCATCCATTCCCCCAATGCATCGCCTGCGCCCAGTTTCTGCAGCGTCACGCCCGGCGCACCTCCGTCTCCTAGAAAGTACACCCGCCTCAACGCACGCGGTTCGCCGCAGAACGCCATGCCTTCCCCTGCCAGCAGGCGCGCCTTGGCCGTGTACTGCACCGGCAGCACGGTCTGTGCGCCCGCACCGACCAGTGCCTCCTGGCTGTCCTGCCAGAGGCGTATGGACGGATGACTGGGCATGGCATCGTATCCGGCTCCCCTGCGTTCCAGGACCAGTCCATCGTCGCACAAGAAGCGATACCCTGCCGCCGCAAAACTGGCCGCCAGCGTGGATTTTCCTCTGCCGGAATCGGCGACGAAGGCGACTGCGGCGCCGCTAACCTCGACCGCGCTGGCGTGAAAAACCAGCTTGCCGCGCTTGCTCAATACCAGCGGCAAAACCTGATTCAGAAACAGATGCCGCGTGGTTTCCTCGCTCACATCCGGCGCCGGGCGGCAAGCCACCGCTAGCGCATCGCCCGATACTTCGAAATCCGCCAGTTCCGGAAAACGCAGCAGATAGCCCGCATCCGTACGGTAGAACTGCATCCACACCGCACCATCCGGCTGCAGCCACTCGCGAAATGGCCGCGCGCGCAGCGCCTGCTGCGCGCGTACTTCGAGCATGTCGAAATCCATCCCTATTGCGTATCCCGGTGCAATACCCGCGCGACGAAGCGCGAGATTTCCTCCGCAGAGGGGAACAGGCCGGGGTGTTCGAGCAATACCGCCTGTTCGATTTCGCGCGCTGTCCGCCTGCCATCGCAATAGCCGAGCACGACCACGCGCGCCAGGCCCGCGCGGTTCGGCTGCGGCACACGGGTCGGGTTCGACTGCAGCAAGTCCTGCGGTGCAAGCAGCATTCCCTCCCAGGTCGAATGGCTGTAGCGCTTGCCCGCCGAGGGAAACTCCACCTTCCACGCGATCAGTTCGTCGCCGGCGCGCGCCATCACCGTCGCCTTAACCCGGTCCCCGGTCTTTACCGGCACAGCTTCGGCTATGGGCAGAAAAACCTGCGGACGCTGGATCGGTCGTTCCGCCAGCGGGGAATTGCTCATGCTCACGCCCTGCGCCAGTTCGCAGTCGAACCAGCCGCCCAGGCCATGCACCAGACCATCGCGCTCCATGCGCAATTCCGCCGTCCAGGTAAACAATTCCGGATGATCTTCGCCAAAATCGATCCGCCCCAGTGCGGCAGGTTCGCCCAGCAATTCTTCGGGTTTCAGGTTCACCGCATGTTTGGAGTTGACGGAATATTCGCGCAGCCAGTGAAACTCGGCAGGGATGTTCTGTGCGCACCAGCCTTGCGCCAGCTTGTGACAGGGTAGCGACTCTATCGCCGCGATCTGCAGTTCGACCGAGGCCGGAACCAGGGTGCCGCCGGGTTTGAGGAAACGCCGCCGCGCGTCCCGCAGCAAACGCACGATGCCGTAGTCGAAGCCGAAGTAGCCGACGTGATCGCAAACCACGACGTCGGCCAGCTCCGGCAGCGAGATCTGCTCGGACCGCCCCTGGACGAAGCTCGCCTTGCCGTCCAGGCCCGCGCGCGTCAGGGTCAGGCGCGCGA
>JAENXP010000384.1 GCA_016649475.1 Burkholderiales bacterium
GATTTCGACCTTGTCCCTGTTTTCCTCGATCAGGCGCCGTGCCAGCGCATACTGCTCGTCGATGATGCGGCGTATCTCCTGATCCACTTTCTGCAACGTCACTTCAGAAACGTTTTTGTGCGTGGTGATCGAACGGCCGAGGAACACCTCGCCCTCGTTTTCGCCGTAGACCATCGGTCCGAGCGCGTCCGACATGCCCCACTGCGTCACCATGCGCCGCGCCATCTCAGTGGCGCGCTCGAAGTCGTTCGACGCGCCGGTGGTCATCTGATGCATGAATATCTCTTCGGCGATGCGCCCGCCGAACAGCACCGCGATCGTGGACAGCAGGCGCTCGCGGTCCATGCTGTAGCGGTCCTCCACCGGCAACTGCATGGTCACGCCTAGCGCCCGTCCGCGCGGGATGATGGTCACTTTGTGCACCGGATCGGTCTTGGGCAACAATTTCGCCACCACCGTGTGGCCGGACTCGTGATAGGCGGTGTTGCGCCGCTCCTCCTCCGGCATCACCAGGGAGCGCCGTTCCGCGCCCATGATGACCTTGTCCTTGGCGCGTTCGAAGTCCTCCATGTCGACCAGGCGCTTGTTATGGCGCGCAGCGAACAGCGCAGCCTCGTTCACAAGATTGGCGAGGTCGGCGCCGGAAAATCCGGGGCAGCCACGCGCAATGATGTCGGCCTTGACGTCGGGCGCCATCGGCACCTTGCGCATATGCACCAGCAGAATCTGCTCGCGGCCGCGGATGTCGGGCAGCGGCACCACCACCTGCCGGTCGAAGCGGCCCGGACGCATCAGCGCCGGGTCGAGCACGTCGGGGCGATTGGTCGCGGCGATGACGATCACGCCGGCGGTAGCCTCGAAACCGTCCATTTCGACCAGCAACTGGTTCAGCGTCTGCTCGCGTTCGTCGTTGCCCCCGCCCAGCCCCGCGCCGCGCTGGCGGCCGACGGCGTCGATTTCGTCGATGAACACGATGCAGGGCGCATGCTTTTTCGCCTGCTCGAACATGTCGCGCACGCGCGCAGCGCCCACACCGACGAACATCTCGACGAAATCCGAGCCCGATATCGAGAAGAACGGCACTTTGGCTTCGCCGGCGATTGCGCGCGCCAGCAGCGTCTTGCCCGTGCCCGGGTTGCCCACCATCAGCACGCCCTTGGGAATGCGCCCACCGAGCTTCTGGAACTTGGATGGGTCACGCAGAAAATCGACCAGTTCCGACACCTCCTCCTTGGCCTCTTCACAGCCGGCAACGTCGGCGAAGGTAACGGTGTTGGTCGATTCGTCCAGCATGCGCGCGCGCGATTTACCGAAAGAAAAGGCGCCGCCGCGGCCGCCGCCCTGCATCTGGCGCATGAAGAACACCCATACGCCGATCAGCAGCAGCATCGGGAACCAGGAAACGAAGATGTTCATCAACAGCGACGGTTCCTCCTCCGGCTTCGCCTTGACCTTGACTCCGTACTTGAGCAAATCGGAAATGAGCCAGATATCGCCAGGCGAGTAGCTGGTGATGGCTTTGCCTTCGGTAGTCTTGGCTTTTAGGTTGCGCCCCTCGATTACCACTTCGGCGATGCGCCCGGACTTGACCTCCTCGTAGAATTGGGAATAGTCCATCGCCGCCTGGGTGACCTGGCGCGTGTTGAACTGGTTGAATACGGTCATCAACACCATGCCGATTACCAGCCAGATCACGAGATTCTTGAACATGTTGTTCATTTGGTTCCTATGCAGCTATTGCTGCCAATTGATCATTTTACAGGGTTACCGGCCCTGTGGTTAGCCCCCGCGCAACACCGGGAATCCCGCGGCTGCCCGCGAGCCCTAGCTTTTCAGACCTTTCCCCAGTAAATACATTTCGCTCGAGCGACCGCGCGACGCATCGGGCTTGCGCGACCCCACTTTGGTGAAAGCTTTGCGCATGGCCGCCAGAAATTCGGTAAACCCGGCGCCCTGAAATACTTTGACCAGCAATGAGCCTCCAGGTTTCAGGCATTTCCCGGCAAATTCCAACGCCAGCTCGGCCAGATACATCGAACGCGCCTGGTCGCTCACCCCGATCCCTGAGATATTGGGTGCAAGGTCGGAGATTACAAGGTCTGCCTTGCTCCCGCCCAAGGCCAGCAATAGTGCGTCCAGTATCTCCTGTTCGCGAAAATCGCCCTGCAGGAACAATACACCCGGCAACGGTTCCATCGGCAGCAGATCCATCGCCACCACCCGGCCCTTAGCGCCCAGTTTCGCCACCGCAACCTGAGACCAGCTGCCGGGCGCCGCGCCCAGGTCGACCACCAGCTGACCGGGGGCGAGCAGCCGGTCTTTTCGGTCCAATTCCAGCAGCTTGTAGGCAGCGCGCGAACGATAGCCCTCGGCCTTGGCTTTCTGCACATAGGGATCGTTGATGTGCTCGCGCAGCCACGCTTTGCTGGTTTTGCTGCGACTCATAGCCTTATCAGACTGTTACAATCGAGTTTTGCGATTGCATTCACCATGAAATCCCTCTCCTCTTCCGAGCGCAAGCTGCTCAAAGCGCGGGCGCACGCACTTACCCCGGTGGTCACGGTGGGCAACCAACGCTTGTCGGCTTCGGTACTCAAGGAAATAGACACCTGCCTTAAAGCGCACGACCTGATCAAGATACGCGTGACAGGCGACGACCGCGACCTGCGCCAGGCCATGCTGGGCGAGATCTGCAACCGCACAGACGCCTCCCCGGTGCAGCACATCGGCAAGGTGCTGGTCGTGTACCGGGAAAACCTGGAACCGTCCGCGGCTGCGCCAAAGAAACGCGCCGCGCGCAAGCAGCCACGACGAACGAAAAAAAGCTTCCAGGGCGAGTAATTGCGATCCGCGCCCGCGAATACGGGCAAGCTTTCCTATTCGTAGCGTACGTCTATTATTTCCAGTTCGCGCACACCACCCGGCGCCTGTACTTCGACCACGTCGCCCCCGACCGATTTTACGAACACGGGCGACTCATCCTATTCGTAGCGTACGTCAATAATTTCCAGTTCGCGCACGCCCCCGGGCGCCTGTACTTCGACCACGTCGCCCCCGTATTTGCCGATCAGCGCGCGCGCGATGGGCGAGCCGATGGAAATCTTGCCGTGCTTGATATCGGCCTCGTCGTCGCCGACGATCTGGTAAGTCACCTTGTCGCCGCTCTCCAGTTCCTGCAGGTCCACGGTGGAGCCGAATACGCAGCGGCCGTCCGAGTCGAGCAGCTTGGGATCGATTACCTGCGCGTTGGCGAGTTTGCTCTCGACTTCGGCGATGCGGCCTTCGATGAAGCTCTGCCGCTCCTTGGCGGCATCGTACTCGGCGTTCTCCGACAGATCGCCGTGGGAGCGCGCTTCGGCGATCGCGGCAATCACGCTGTGCCGGTCGACCGTCTTCAATCGCTGCAATTCGGTGCGCAACAGTTCGGCGCCCTTGATCGTAAGGGGAGTCTTGCTCATGTTCATGCAATCCTAGTTTAAATCAGCCTTCGATGCAGGCTCTGCAAAGCGTAGGGTACCAGGCCCTGAATGTGGCGCATGCCGGTACAAGCTGCGCGGGCGCCGGCAATCGTAGTGTAATACGTAACGCGGCCCTGCAGTGCGCCGTTGCGTATCGCCCACGAATCCTGCACCGCGCTGCGTTTTTCGTCCACGGTATTCACGATCAGGCTGACCTCGCCGTTCTTGATCATGTCCAGAATATGCGGCCGTCCTTCACCCACCTTGTTGA
>JAENXP010000848.1 GCA_016649475.1 Burkholderiales bacterium
CGCAAGGTGGCGCAATACGTGCAGCGCGCCCGCTATCAGGCCAACCGGACACCGCAGCGCTGGCATGAAGCGGTCGTGGAACATGACGCGATCATTGAAGCACTGGAGGCGCGCGACGGCGCGCGGCTCGGCCGGCTGATGAAGGCGCACCTGGAGCACAAGCTTGAGGCGTTGCGCCGAGCCTTGGCGGAGTGAGCGGGCGAGCGGGTGCGAAACGGGGCACCGCAATGGCAAACCGAAGGGCCCGAACTGCACCGGTGTTCTCAACAGATCGACCCGACGCGGACATTGGGCCGTGGCCAAACAGGACGGACGCCGCCGCCTCATCTAGTGCCGGCGTGAGGCGTTCTACGTCCATTCGCACAGAGAGAAACGACGGGTGAGGTGCGCCTTGATAACGAAAATGAAGTCGGCAAGGGCCGGGCAGGACCATATTTGAAGGTTGAGGCAACATCGACCGCCCCTTTCGTATTCCAGATTGCCACAGGGAGCCCAAATAGCTACTCTGACACTCGAAATTGCGCCACATATGGGGAATGTCGGCTCACTCAACCCTCCATTCTTGGATAGGCACTGAGGCTTTCCATGGCACGTTTCACCTAATGATTTAACGCTGGGAATCAGGACATGCGGCGCTACTTGGCCACTATGGAATATCTGCCCGCATTGGTCTTTTTCACGATCGCCAGCTTCTTTGCCAGCCGATTCCTTATTGCATTTTTCCCCGGTGAGCCGTTCTCCTGGCAGGCTTTCCTGGCCTTGGCGCCATTAGGGCGGGAGTTTGGCGTACTTTACCCAACTTCAACCTTGGCAAACGGAGCGCTGGTGGCGGACGGTTTTTTTCTCATCGGTGCTGCTTGCTTATTGCTGGTGTCTCTCCGGCAATGGCGCCGCACCCGTTTCGTCTGTTTTCACTCGTCGCTGGTTGCACTTATCTTTGGCATGAATGATGAGAAAGTTTGGGTCGCTTCGCATAACACCAGCGGAGGGTTGATCGAATATTCCATAATTCCCAATTTCTCACAGCTTGACCCCATTTTTATTTGGCTCTTTTTTGGCGTAATTTGCGCCTGCCTTACTGCGCATTGCGATTTGATCTGGTGGCTACGCCACCGACATCGCGATGTGCCAAATCGCGCCTGATATTCAGACACCGCGAATGTCCGCTTGCGGCAGATTGTGTTGATAAGGTCCGGAATTCAGCAGCAGATCGCAATCTCATAGAACGGCGTTTCAGCAGGGGTGATTTCAGGCAAATTTATTTCGGTCAGAAGCCGGGAGGAGAATGAAATTCTGCAAATTGTCTACGGCCACGCCTATCTAGGACTTTATCAACACAATCGGCACTTAGCCGACATCCGTGGCCTGGCGTTGATCGTCCGAATTACACCTAAAAGCAGAATTGCGGAGAGTTCCGGCGCTTCGTCGATGAGCCCAGCCCCGGAGAAAAAATCAACCAAGCCTTATCCCCGCCCTTTGCAGCGATGCTAAATTCCCCGTGCCCTGTCGATTGACAGGCCCGGTGCGCGTACCGGACACTCCGGGGA
>JAENXP010000859.1 GCA_016649475.1 Burkholderiales bacterium
CTTGCCCGGTCTGGTAATGCCACCCCACAGCGCGCATTGCGGGGGCATAGTCTCGTTCCGCCGCTTTGCGAAATAGCTCGAGCGCGCGCTCCGCGTTGTGCGGAGCGCCAATTCCGTGAGCGTAAAGGTAAGCGATGTTATAGATTCCCGCGGGAAGTTCCTTTTCCGCGGCGTTCTCAAACCAATCTCTTGCGAGTGCGGGACTCTTCCCGGTGCCGTAGCCCTTAAGATATAGCCAGCCAAGGTTGTTGGCTGCCGCGGCCAGCCCGGCGTCCGCCGCCTGCCGGTACCAAAGGCGCGCCTGGCCGTAATCCTGCGCCACGCCTAGTCCTTCCTGGTAAAGATGCCCGACCAGGTTCATCGCCTGGGTCTGGCCCTGGGCCGCGGACTTGCGTAACCATTCCAGCGCGAGTGCGTAATTGCGCTGAACGACCAGACCGTCATAGTAGAGCAGTCCCACGTCCAGTTGCGCCTGCGCATCGCCCGCGCGCGCTGTGTCCAATAGTTTGACAATCGCGGCCGCTTCGCCTTTTGCGGCGCGCTTGGCCGGTGCGTCGGTTTCTTCGGCCGCTGCTGTACCGGTCGCCGTCAAGAGCAGCAGTGCGAGTACCAACGCGAACGCGCGCAATATCGGTGCGGGGTGGCCGTCGGGGAGGCCTTTTCCCTTAGGCGGGATCGAGACCTTCGGGGCGTGTGAGCGCCGTCCGATGTCTGACCGGCGCCTAGTCATGGCACACGTCGGGGCGGGGGTATCCCACCCACGGCACCAGCCCCGCTCCCACGCTTTGGCGGTTCCCGATAGTTCTCCAGGTTGTTGATGAACGAATCAATCTTGTCAACCGGCAGCACGATCCGCATGCGCGGGTTCCTGGAAACCAGGTTGAGCTTGAATGCCGGATTGAGGGCGATGAATTCCTCCAGAGGAATTTCGGCCAATCTGGCCGCTACATCGACGTCGAGATAGCGGTCGCTGGCGACGGTCGCGAAGTAAGGGCGGTTGGGCACGCGCTCGAATTCGGCGCGCAATGCGCCCGGATTGGCGACTATGTTCTTCAGCGCCTGCAGCTTGGGCAGGTAGTTGCGCGTTTCATCCGGGAGAGGGAGCGCGCTGTAGGTGGTCGGCAAGCCCCTCGCCTTGTTACGCCCGATCGCGTTGGTGACGGCCCCCTCGCCCGAATTGTAGGCGGCGAGCGCGAGCGGCCAGTCGCTGAACTGCTGATGCAGGGATTGCAGATAATCGAGCGCCGCCGAAGTCGAGGCGAGAATGTCGCGGCGGGCGTCCAACAGGAGGTTTTGCTCCAGATCGTGTTCCTTACCGGTCGAAGGAATGAACTGCCACAGGCCGGCGGCCTGTGCGGAAGAAAGCGCATTGGGGTTGTAGCCGCTTTCCACCATGGGCAGCAGAGCGAGCTCGGTCGGCATGAAGCGCTTCTCCAGCTCCTCGACCACATGATAAACATAGCGCCTGCTGCGCTCGAACATTGCTTGCAGAAGTTGTGGATGGTCGAGATACCAGGC
>JAENXP010000181.1 GCA_016649475.1 Burkholderiales bacterium
GCCTGGCTGCCGATCACCATCAGGGGGCGCTCGGCGCGCACGAGCGCGGCTGCGGCTGCAGTCACGCTGGAAGCGCTTGCGTCCGGCGGCGAGACCGCGCGAACCCGAAACGAGGCCGCCTCGGTGCTACCGGCGAACATTTTCTCCACATGCCGGTTGAGATAAAAGCGCAGCAGCCGGTCGGGGATGCTTTTGCCCTTGCCGGCGGCATCGGCATACCACTGGCGGATGCTGGCTTCGTCGTATAGCAGGTCTACCGGGCACTCGATGCACACCGGCCCCGGCACTGCGGCACGCGCCACGGAGAACGCTTCTTCCACCGCCGCGCCCAGATCGAGCACGCGGCGGATTTTTATGAACAACTTGACGTGCGGCTCGATCAGCGGGCGCTGGTCGATGTCCTGCAGCGCGCCGCGCCCCTGCAACGCTGTGGGCGCAGCGCCGCCGAACAGCACGATGGGCGATTGCGCCAGCTGCGCATTCTTGAGCGCGGTAATGGTATTGGCGAGGCCCGGGCCGGCAGTCACCGCGGCGACGCCGGGCACGCCGGTGAGGCGCGCCACGGCATCGGCGGCGAACACGGCAGTCGCCTCGTCGCGCACATCGATGATGCGGATGCCGCGCGCCTTGGACGCGGTGAGTATGGGCGAGATGTGGCCGCCGCAAAGCGCAAACATGAAGCGCACGCCGTGAGCCACCAGGGCAGCGCCGACACGGTCGCCTCCATGCTCTGCAATCGGTTCCGTCATCTAGTTCTTCCCGTCTCGGTCATCGGGGCCTCGAGCGCAGAAACAACCGGCGAGCAAACGGCGCCGGCGGACGCGGCTTGTTGCCGCGTTGCAATGCTACACCCGGCGCATGGCAAAACACAGACGATGCTCTCGAAAACGCAGATAGAAATGCAAATTCAGCCGTGTTGGAATATTATTGTGCCACTCGAGCAGAGACGATATGCCCCGGACAAATTCTGGAGAAAAACCGGGTCAAGTCGGTGTGCTCACCAACAGGTGCTGACCGTGAAGATCGCGAAAACCGATAACCTCGCAGGTGATCTGTGGGGTGGCCTGGCGGCAATGCTGGTCGCACTACCCTCGGCAATCGCTTTCGGCGTGACTATTTTTGCGCCGCTGGGCGGTACCTACGCCGCGCAAGGCGCGATCGCCGGCATTCTCGGCGTCACCGCCCTCGGCCTGATCGCCGGCGCTTTTGGCGGAACCAATCGTTTGATCACGGCGCCCTGTGCGCCCGCTGCGGCGGTGATGTCGGCGCTCGCGATCCAGTTGTTTCAAAATGGCGCCAGCGGCGAGTCGGCGGTGCTGATGCTGACCCTGGTCGGGCTCATGTGCGGCGTGATCCAGGTGGGCTTCGGCGCCGTCGGACTGGGGCGTCTGATCAAGTACGTGCCCTACCCCGTGGTCAGCGGATACCTGAGCGGCGTCGGCCTCATTATCATCGTCAGCCAGGTGCCGAAGTTTCTCGGTGTACCGACGCAAACCCATTTCTGGCAGTCGCTGTACACGCCTGCGCTGTGGCAGTGGCAGGGCGTCGCGGTCGGCGTAATCACGGTGGCGGTCATGGCGACCGCGCCGAAGTTTACCAAGGCGGTGCCGGCCGCCATCCTCGGCCTGCTCGCCGGCGTGCTCGCCTATTTCGGCCTGGGTCTGGCGGATCCGGCGCTGCTCGCGCTCAAGGGAAATGCTCTGGTGATCGGCCCCCTGCCCATGGGCGGCGAAGGCGCGGGCTTCGGCGACGCGATCTCCGGGCGCTGGAAGGCGGCAGGCAAGCTGAACTTCGGCGAAGTCGGCCGCCTGGTGGTTCCGGCGGCGACGCTGGCGGTGCTGCTGTCGATCGATACGCTCAAGACCTGCGTCGTGCTGGACGCGCTGACGCGCTCGCGCCACGACTCCAACCGGGAACTGATCGGACAGGGACTGGGCAATCTCGCCTCGTCCTTTATCGGGGGCGTGCCCGGCGCGGGACAGATGGGCGCGACCCTGGTCAACATGTCGAGCGGGGCGCAGACGCGGCTCTCGGGGCTGTTCGAGGGCGCGCTGGCGCTGGTCGCGTTCCTCATCCTCGGTACTTTCATCGCGTGGATACCGATAGCGGCGCTGGCCGGCATCCTGATCGTGATCGGCTTTCGCATGTTCGACCGCGACAGTCTGCACCTGCTGAAATCGCGCACCACCATACTCGACTTCGCGGTGATCGTGGCAGTCGTGGTCGTCGCGCTGACGGTCAGCCTGATCGCGGCTTCGGGCGTGGGCATCGCACTGGCGATCATGTTGTTCATCCGCGAGCAGATCCGCGGCTCGATCCTGCGCGGCAAGGCTTACGGCAACCACAGGTTCTCCAAGCGGGTGCGGCTGCCGGCCGAGATGGCGATCCTGGAAAAACGCGGCGACGCCACCGCGGTCTTCGAACTGCAGGGGAGTCTGTTTTTCGGCACGACCGACCAGCTCTACACCATCCTGGAGCCCGAGCTCAAGGCACGCAGCTACGTCATCCTCGACATGCGCCGGGTGCAGTCGGTGGATCTTTCCGCGGTGCATATGCTGGAACAGATCCAGAGCATGCTGGCCGAGCGCAACGCGTTTCTGATTTTCAGCGCACTCCCGGAGAACGTGCCCAGCGGTCAGGACATGCGCAAGTATTTCGACGCGGTCGGACTGGTGAAGACGGAACGCCGGGTGCAGACCTTCGACGAACTCGACGACGCGCTGGAGTGGGTGGAGGAGCGCCTGATCGACGAGGAGCATCTCCAGCGCCTGCAGGAGACGCTGCTGGAGCTGCGCGAGATCGACCTGTTCCGCGGGCGCAAGGAGACGACCATGGCGGCGCTGGAATCCTGCATGGACAAGCGCGCATACAAGGCGGGCGAAAAGATCTTTGCCCGCGGCGATGCAGGCGATGAGATATTCCTGATCCGCCGCGGGGTGGTGCGCATCATGCTGCCGCTTTCTGACACGCAGAGCCACCACGTCGCAACCTTCGGCCGCAGCGATTTTTTCGGCGAAATGGCCTTCCTCGACCCCGCGCCGCGCTCGGCCGACGCCCTGGCCGCTACCGATACCGACCTGTTCGCGCTCTCGCGCGCGCGTTTCGACACCCTCGCCGAAGAGCACAAGAAGCTCGCGACCGGACTGGTGCTCGGCATCGCCAGGGTGCTGGCGGTACGCCTGCGCTACGCCAACGCGGAGCTGCGCGTGCTGCACATGTCCTAGCGGTGCTCCCGGCGCCCGGGAATTGCGGGCTTGCCTTGCACTACGCACGAGCCTACTATTTCTGCATTGCCCTACCACTGGAGATGATCATGATGCGTCTGCTGACTGTCCTGCTGGGCCTGTCGATCGCGCTTTCCGCCGCCGCGGACGACGGCGCGAAAGTCGTCACGGCCAAAGGCAAATTTGCCGATGTCCGCGACGACCTGGTGGTTGCGATCGAGCAGCGCGGCTTCGTGGTCAACTTCGTCGCCCATGTCGGCGACATGCTCGAGCGCACCGGCCGCGACCTGGGAAAAACCAACAAGATTTACGAACACGCCGAAGTGATTGAATTTTGCAGCGCGACCGCTTCGCGCGCGATGATGGAAGCCGATCCGCAGAATCTGGTTTTCTGTCCCTACACCATCGCCATCTACACCCTGCCCGGAAAGCCCGGCGTGGTGTATCTGGCCCATCGGCAGTATCCCCAGACCGCGGCGCTGAAACCGGTGGACAAGCTGATCTCCGGCATCATCGCCGACGCCTCGAAGTAGACACGCGGCGCCAGGGGCGCAGTCATCGCTCCGTTCCTCTTAGCGCGCGCCGCCTTTTTTCTTCTTCGGCGCGGCTTTCGCGATTTCGGTCCTGGAAAAATACCAGTCGGTGTATTCGTAGCCCGCCCGCGCCCTCGCGTCGGCGTCCTTGACCGTGGCCGGAGGCGGCACCATCACTTTTTCACCGGGGCACCAGCCCTCGGGGGTGGCCACGCCGTGCCGGTCGCTGGTTTGCATCGCCTCGAGCAGCCGCACAAACTCCTCGATCGAGCGGCCGTTGGTCATCGGGTAATAGACCATCGCGCGCACCTTGCCTGCGGGATCGATGAAAAAGGTGGCGCGCACCGTAGAGGTGTCGCTCGCACCAGGCTGGATCATGCCGTAGTCGTGCGCGATGCGCATCGACAGATCGTCGATGACCGGAAACGGAATGTCCACGCCGAACTTTTCCTTGATGTTGCGGACCCAGGCCAGGTGCGAATAGGTGCTGTCGATCGACAGCCCGAGCAATTCGCAGCCGAGCTTGCGAAAACGCTCGTAATTCGCGGCGAATGCGAGGAACTCGGTGGTGCACACCGGCGTGAAATCCGCCGGATGGGAGAACAGGATCAGCCACTTTCCCTTGTAGTCCTGCAGCGAGCGCGGGCCGAAGGTGGTCTTGGCGGTGAAATCCGGCGCCGGTTCGTTGATGCGCGGAATTCTGGCGGTCCAGACATTTTCCATGGTTTTCTCCTGTGCAGCGGAGTTCATCTCCGTAAGCTGTGCTGTGTCAGTCCTGAAAGCGGGCGATGATCTCCGGTGGAATGACGCCCGCTTTCATCCCCTCCGGATCATTCGGGTCGCGCAGGCCCCACACCCTGACTTCGCGCCCTTCGACGACGATGTTACCGTTGTTATGTATCCGGTGCTCGACCACGAATACCTTGCTGCGCCATTCGCCGACCCAGGTCTCCAGCGTGATCTGGTCGCCGAAGCGCGACGGGCCGCGAAAGCTGGCGCTGGCGTCGACCAGCGCCACCCCGGCCATGCGGTATTGCGGAAACAGCTGCGCCCAGGGCATGCCGCGCGAGCGGAACATCCTTTCGGTGGCGCGATCGAACCATTCGAAATAGCGCGGGTAAAACACGATCCTGGCCGGATCGCAATCGGCGAAGTCGACGATGATGTCCATGCGCGAAGGCGTCATCGGACACCTATGAATTCGCGGATCAGCCGGTTCAGCCGCTCGGGTTCTTCGTGCATCACCCAGTGCGAGGCCTGCGGCAGGCGCTCGATGCGCAGATCGGGCACGCAGGCCTCCAGTCCGTCCAGACAGCTAGGCAGCAGCGCCTGATCGCGCATGCCCCAGACCACCAGCGTCGGCACGCGCACCATGAAGTCGGCGGGATCCAGCTTCACCGCCTTCGCGCCCGGATCGTCGCCTACAGGCGGATACAGCGGCGAAGCGCGGTAGTAATTGAGGCTGCCGGTGAGCGCGCCCGGCTGCGACCAGGCCTCGAGATAGGCGGCCCTCTCGGCCGGATCGATCGTGCCCCCGCTCCAGCTTTCCAGGGTCATTTTCGCCAGGCGCTGGTAATTGTTTTCCGACAGCACGCGCTCGGCCTTGTCGCTCCTGAGCAGATTCATGTACTGGCTCGCGTCCTGTTGCGCCGGATTGTGCGCGAGCTCGCGCGCGAAAGTGACCGGATGCGGCGAATTGACCATGATGAGCTTGCTCAAGGTCTGCGGATGCGCCATGGCGTAAGCCCAGGCGACGGCTCCGCCCCAGTCGTGCGCCACCAGCACGAATTTTTCGTGCCCGAGGTGCTCGGCCAGCTGGCGCACATCCTCGATCAGGATGCGCGCCTTGTATTGCTTTACCTCGGCGGGGTGCTCGGAGAGGTTGAATCCGCGCAGATCGGGCGCGACTGCAAAATGGTCGCGGCCCAGGTCCTCCAGCTGCTGCTTCCAGCAATACCAGAATTCGGGAAAGCCGTGCAGGAACAGGATCAGCGGTCCCTGCCCGGCATGGGCGTAATGCAGGCGCACGCCGTTGACGCTGGCATAGTCGTGGCGTATGACGGTCAAGCTGTGCCCGC